>JAHDDQ010000111.1 GCA_020629275.1 Tenacibaculum sp.
TTAATAATTTAGTTCTTCCGTTTAGTGTAATAGAAGAATCACTAGAAACGTTTAATTGAATATTTTGATGTTCTTGATTGTACTTTTCTATATAGGTTTTGATTTTATCTGCCGAGGTAATAAGATCTTCATTATTTGTATTACTTACCGTTACGTTAATGGCTAAATTACCATTATAGTATAAACGATCTGGGGTTTCAGACCATTTGTCTTGTACTTTAGCAATATCTTTTAGTCGAATTATAGTTCCTGAAGCATCTGTTCTAACAATTAAGTTTTGAAGTTCATCTCCATAATAAGAGCGATTATTAGCACGAATCAAATAGTCTTCTTCTTGTGTTTTTATATTTCCACCAGTTATTAGAATATTTGCACTTCTAATAGCATTGGCAACTTCTACAAAAGATAAATTATAAGCGCGTAAATCATTTTCACGAATTGCAATTTCTATTTCTTCATCAGGAAAACCAGAAATGGCCACTTGAGAAATCCCTTCTATACCTCTAATATCGTTTTCTATAGCACGAGCATATTGTTTTAAAGATTTCAAACGAACATTATTACCACTTACAGTAAAGCTAATTGTAGGTCGAATACTTTCAACTTTAGCAATAACAGGAGGTTCCATTCCACTAGGAAAAGAAGGTACTCTATCTACTGCATTTTTCACATCAGAAAGTACATTGTCAATATTTTTTCCTTTTTCAATCTCAACCCTAACCGTTGCGGTATTTTCTCTTGAAACAGAAGTAACACGTTCGACACCAACTATACCTTTTAAATTATCTTCAATTTTTAAGACTACACCTTCTTCGATTTCTTGTGGTGAAGCACCAGGGTAAACTAAATTAACATTAATGAGTTGAGAATCTACTAAAGGAAAAAAAGAAGATTTCATGCTAAGCGCTCCCATCAAACCAAATACTACAAAGGCAATTATGGTAACATTAACAGCTACAGGATACTTAATAAAATAGGTAATTATTTTTTTCATCGATTACTTCTTTTTATTAATCTTCACAATCATTCCCTCATAGGCACCTGGTAAAGTTTGTGTAAGAATGGTAGTGTTATTTTTTAGTCCTTTTAAAACGACTTTATTAGCGTCAAAATAAACAGGATTAACCGTTAATAAACTTAAAATACTATCATTTTTCACACCATATATCTTATCATTATCAATCAGTAATTTTCTTGATATTTCAAAAGCATCTTCTTCGGATTTAGCGATTAAATTAGCTTCTAAGTACATTCCTTCTTTTAAATCTTTATGTGTAACTTGTATAAATGCTTTGATGGT
Organism: Tenacibaculum sp.; assembly: GCA_020629275.1. Classification (GTDB taxonomy): domain Bacteria; phylum Bacteroidota; class Bacteroidia; order Flavobacteriales; family Flavobacteriaceae; genus Polaribacter. The sequence continues at coordinate 1,301 of JAHDDQ010000111.1, forward strand.
TTGTGAAGCTTGATCTATTTTACCATTTACCCGAATTACTTTTCCTGAGTAAGTCTTTGTTTTCTCTAGATTAGTTAGACGTACTGAATTTCCTATTGCTAATAAGTCGGCATAGCTAGCGCTTAAAGAAACTTCTAATTCAAAAGTAGAGTTATCTATAAATTCACCTAACTTTTGTCCGCCTCTTACTAATGTGCCTGGAGTTACAAGAGCTTCGGTTAGAATACCTGTAAACGGAGCTCTAATTGTATATTTACTTAGTCTCGCTTCTAAATTTTTAACAGTATAATATGCCGCACTTATTCCGCGTCCCGAAATAAAATACTTCTCTTTATCGGTATTTGTATTAGGTAATTTAGGTGTTGATTTGTTTACGTCTAGACTTTGTAAATATGTTTCCCATTTTTGATATTCTTTAGGGTAATCTAATCGTAAATCTGGAATAACAGCGGCAATTAAATTAAAGAGATTATTTTTCTGAGCTTGTAAACTAGCATAAAACTCATTATTATTTATACTTAAGAGCGTTTGTCCTTTTACATAACGCGTTCCTATTTTAAAAGGTTTTTTTTGTTTTTTCAAAACACCTTGAACCTCAGAAAATAATTCAATTTTATTCTTTGCAGTTAAATTGCCACTTGCAGTTAGTACAATAGGGATTTTTTTATTTTGAACAGCATCAACAAAAACAGTTTTTACAATTTTATTAAATTGAGGCTTTCTTTTTTTCTTTTTACTATTCATATACCTGCCCAAGGATACTGCTCCTAAAATTAGCAGTATACCAAGAATGGATAATATAATTTTTCTCATGTTTAGTTAGTTGTTTTGTTCTTCTCAGAACATACGTTGTTTTGAATTTTTTCTAAAATTGTTATGATTTGTTGTTTTTCTTCAGTAGAAATATTTTTTTCTACCTGAGATAATACTTTTTTTAACGAAGGAATTCCTTTTTCGAAGACAGACTTACCCAAAGGAGTAATAAAAACATTCTTACTGCGCTTATCGTCGTTACATTTTTTTCTAGAAACATAATTTTTAGCTTCCATTTTTGTTAGTAACCGTGTTAATGACGATTTATCTCTTAATGTTAAAGCTGCTAGTTCGTTCTGATTTATACCATCTTTATTGTATAAGTTTTTAAGAATGATTACTTGTTCTTTAGTTAAATCTAGTTTTTCATGTTCAAAAGTTTTCTGTAAATGATTTTCTATCTTTTTTACAGTCTTTCCTAAGAAAGGACCTATATAATCATCAAGATTCATTTTACTTTTATTCATCCTGCAAAAATAGTAGGACAGCATAAATAGTTGTGCGTACAACTACTTAAGGTTTTGTTAAAAAATAAGATAGACGTTATCTTTTTGATAAAGTACTAGAGCAACAACTCTTAAGTAATTTGAGACACTAAAACAGAAAGCCAACCAGCAGCAAGAAGTAATCCGCCAATAGGAGTTATAGGACCCAAAACACGAAGTTTTTTTCCAAAAGCATCTGAAAGAACTAGTCCGTAGATGCTGAAGGAAAACAATAAAATTCCGAAACTAAAACACCATATACTAGTACTAAATTTAGTGTTAAATTGAAACCCCAAAATTAAGAGGATTATAGCGTGATACATCTGATATTTTACACCTGTTTCGAAGCTGGTTAATTGTTCAGAAGTTAATTTTTTCTTTAAGATATGGGCACCAAATGCTCCAAAAATAACAGCAAGCACTCCAAAAATACTTGCAATAATTAGGGTAAGTTGTTGTGTCATTATTTAAAAATTAAAGCCAATACTAAATGTAAATCTACTTCCTTCCCTGCCATTAAATAAGGCGATGTTAGTAGTGAATAAATCCATTCCATTAATCCATAAAGATCCACCGTAACTGTTGTGCCATAAGTTTGATTCTCGAGCAGAAGGACTCCATACTTTACCATAATCGAACCCAGCAGTTAACCCATATTTCAATGGAACAAAACTAGTAAGATCTCCCAGTTTTAAGCGTAAATCGTTGGTGTGGTAAAAACTTTCAGTTCCGGTGAATCGATTGTTATTAAAACTACGTAATGTAGTTCTTCCACCTAAAGCAACGGCATGGTAGATTTCGAAGCGATTTTTAAAATTGATATCGGTACCTATTTGTGAAGCAAAAACTAAACTTCTATTAGAAACTAAATTTTGATAAATAGCCAAAGAAGTTTTTAAATATCCAAAGTAACGGTTTGTAATATTCGTGTTTACTTTAGCTCCAGTTGTGAAATTAAAATGCATTCCTTTAGTCGGGAAACTAGTGTTATCAACGCGTAAATGAGTAAAATTAAACTCACCACCCACAAAATAATTTCGTTGAAAAATATTGGTTGGATTATTATTGAAGTTTGTAATATTTCGAGTAGGTGAATCTCCAATTTTTATACCTTCTACAATTCCCTTAAAAGTTACGCTACTTCCACCTCTTAATTGTTTAAAGAGCGCAGGAGAGAAGCTGAATTCTTCTTTTTTAACACGGTAGAAATCGAGATTTAAATTTTGATCAAAAGGTGATTCATTTCCCCAACCAAAAAAGTTAAACGCATAATTTGCGCTTGTAGCTTTAGCATTTAATTCCAAATGCCAATCGCCAATAAATTCAGTAAATCTTCCTGTGTATTCAACATCAAAACCACTTGTGCTGGAATAAAAATTGGCAGCGAAAATATGACTGCTGCTAAAAGGTCTTTTTTTGAAGCCTTGTTGGGTATATGTTACACTTGCACCAAAGAAAAATCCATCGTCTGGATTGCTTCCTAAATTAGGATATACAATGGCTGTGTTATTATTAATATCTCTATGGTTGTAGGTGTTTCTGTAGTAATTATCGGATCTTAAATCTTGAGTTTCAGAACTTTCTTTTACTGTGTTTTTGGCGTTTATGAAGTCGTATATCTTCGTTTTTTTACTCCATCCAGAAACCGATGAAGAATCTTCATAAATATCATGATTTTGCCCACCAATTAGGCGTAATAATATTCCCTTATCGACATTACCAGTAATAGAAAATTCATCATCTTCATTTAAACCATATAAATGAATCTCTTTAGTTTCTTTGATTCTGAAAGTACGTTGATAAGTTTTGATATCTCCTCCTTTTTTCTTTCGGAAAACTGTAACCTTAGTTTCTTCATTATTGAGTCGTTCTATTTCAAACCTGTCTTTCTTGTCGGAACCTATAATTTGAACGATTCTAGATTGTTTTTTATAATATGCTGTTGCGAATTTTTTTAGCTGATCTCTTCTCGCTTTTATTTTTGAGATGATTTCCTCTCCATCTATATCGTATATATTCTTTGGTAGTTTCTTTATTGACTTTTCGATGATATCATCTGTTAAATGTTGTTGAATATAAGATGCTTCCTGTATCCATTCCTCATGATTCAATTCATTTAAGAATTCAGCATCAAAAAAACGGGCATAATTATTATACCAATTGATATTTTTTATATCACGATCTAATGATTGCATATTTCGGACTAATGGAACAAACTGCTTGATAACAGGAATCATTATACCATCAAATTTCGAAAAAGGTTGATCTCTGTCTCTAGGAATTGGCCTGTAATACGTTTTACCTTCCTCAGTTTTAAAAGAAGCCCAACGCCACTGATCTTCGTGCCTATCCCAATCTCCAATAACCATATCGAATAATCGGGAACGAATTGCCCAACGTTGATCTATAAAATGTTTTTCATTTTTTCTAATCTTAGCTAATACATCGTAAGTACTTATGATTTTTTTTGAATTTCCAAAGGAAGAGACATCTTCTCTATTTCCAGCGGGACGTTCTTCCAGTAAATATAAACCATCTCCAAAAAGAGTATTATAATCTCCTAATTTTGGCTGTTTAGGCATATAATATAATTTAGGATTTGTATGATAAATATTTACGGCTTCTGCCATATCTGGTATTACAAAAGCTGCGTATGGGTGTGACATAGTAAAAATATCTTGAACGACATCAACTAAGAAAGTTCCCTTCAAAATACCGCCCATGATTCTACTACCGTCCTTATACATAGACCGTAAAACATATTGTTTTCCTTCAGGGTTTTCTAATCGTAGTGAATTCGTTTGATTTCCTCCGCCTTTTCTAATTGGAGTCAAACCTCCAAATATAGTATCGAGTTCAAGAATAGGTACTGTAATTTCCTTTCCATACTTTTCACGATTTAAACTTCCCCACATGAATTTATGGAAACCACTAACTTTAGTAGCTTCTTTAGGGTATATAGAAGTGGTAATTTCTTTCTTATGTTCTCTATATTCTGTAAAAGAGAATTCTTTTTTTTCAGAAAAGGGATTCATGATTTTTTTTCTGAATAGTAACTTATGACCGTCTTTATCATTTGCAGCATAAAATTCAACAAAAGCAGTACCGTTTTCATAAAAGTTAAGTTTGCTGTAACCATGATTTCCATATGTAAATTGAGCACCGTAACCTATTAATGCCGCAGATTGCTTAGATCCAGCTCCGCTTACTATTTGTTTAAATCCATTTTGAGTAATGTATTGTAAGTTATGTTCATGCCCAGAAACAAATACAATTCGATCATTGAAATCTTCGGCTATAGTTTCTATTTGAAGTATAAGTTCACTGTACTTTTTATTAAAATTATCAGTTTGAATACCAGAATGTGCTCTAATCATATTTTTTAAAGTACCTAACACTGGTACTGGGGACATATGATCTTTCACAGAGAAACTACCTCCATGCGGTCCATTAGAATATAAAGGATGATGCATTGCTACAACCACATTTTTATCTCTATTCTTTTTAAATAAACTAGACAGTTCTTCAATAAATCGTTCTCGAGTTTTTATAGTACAGTTGTCGTTCATTTTTGGAGCTCCATTCCAATTCATAATAAACCATTCACTGTCTATGATAATCAAGGTGAGTTTATCATTAATTTTCACATCTTCCAAACCACAGCCACCTTCTGGTAGAAATGTGTTTTTTCCTAATGCTTTTTCTACCAATTTTTCCTGACGTTTTAACCCATCGATACCATTATACCAATCGTGGTTACCAGGGATAAATATTGGGCGACCCTTGTAGTTTTGGGCAGCGTCGGTCTGTACTTTTAGCCTGTATTTTGAAAGTTGATAATTTTTGTGTTTTTTAGGATAAATACCTGTTGGATATACATTATCACCTAGAAAAAGTGCAGTACTATTTTCTGAAGCTTTATTTAATTCCTCTTGAAAAAAGTTTAAAGGTGTTAATTCTTCATTCATTTTAACATTACCAGCATCACCAATTAGAAAAAAGGAATGCGTTGGTGTTGTTTCTGGTAATTTAGGATTTACAAAATTCTTTTTAGCATAATTCGGTTTGTAAGTGGCACAACTTATAAAAAGTGCAAACAAAATAATGCTTGATGTATAGGTTAGTTTCATTGGTATTTTGATTTCCTTTATTACAAAAGTACAAGGATTAATTTAGTTAACATCTATTATAAGTATACATGCCAAAGATGTAGTATTGTTTTTAGAATAATATAAATGCTAAGAACTACACGAAAGCATAGAACAACCTATTTTATTACGTGCCCATTCAGGACGCTTAGCAAACCATCTTTCATTCTCAACCTGTTCATCATATGGTTTTTTAAGTAATTCGTATAATTCACTAATACGTGTGTAATTTTCATTGTTGGCTTCTTCTATCGCTAATTGTGCCATGTAATTTCGTAAAACATATTTAGGATTTACAAGGTTCATTGCCTGCATTCTTGAAGAATCATCGATTGGTTCAGAATTTAGGATAAAAAGATATGATGTAAACCATGCTGTCCATGTATTTAAAACGTCGCCTTGTAATTTTTCAATAGTATAAAAAGCATCTTTAACTTTTTCAAATAGTATAGCAGGAGTATCATTTTTAGAAACGTAAGAAAGTTTTCTGAAGAAAATAGTGTAATCGGTTTCTGTTAATTGTAAGACACGTTCTAGCTCGGAGATCATTTTTTTTGATGCTTCTGTTGGTGTTTGGATTCCCAGTTTTTGATGCATCATTTTAATGTATTTGTTGAGATAAATAGCTTCATATTTATCAAGAATTCCTTGCAAAGGTTCTGCATCACCAATTAAATCATACAGAGCATTCGCTAACTTGTATAAATTCCACATACCTATATAAGGTTGGTTCCCAAAACGGTATCTCTTGTGTTGAGCATCTGTAGTATTCGGGGTCCACTCGTAATCAAAACCTTCTAGCCAACCATAAGGTCCGTAATCTATAGTTAAACCGAGGATAGACATGTTATCGGTGTTCATAACACCATGAACAAAGCCTACGCGTTGCCAATGTACAATCATTTCAATGGTATTATTTCTAACATGTGTTAAGAAATCTAGATACTTTTGTTTTCCTTCGGATTTTATTTCAGGATAGAAATGTGTGATCGTATAATCGGTTAAAGTTTGTAATGTATCTATATTCTTCCTGGCGGCTAAAATTTCAAAATTACCAAACCTAATAAAACTAGGTGCTATTCTAGATACCACAGCGCCTTTTTCATGAGCAGCATTACCATTATACATAACGTCTCTTAGAACTTGATCTCCTGTTAAACTTAATGATAGTGATCGAGTAGTTGGTACGCCTAAATGAAACATGGCTTCGCTACATAAATGTTCACGAATAGAAGAACGTAATACTGCCAACCCATCTGCTGTTCTTGAATATGGAGTCTCACCAGCACCTTTAAGTTGTAGTGCCCATTGCTTATTATTATATTGTATCTCAAATAAATTAATAGCTCTACCGTCTCCTAATTGTCCTGCCCAGTTCCCAAATTGATGTCCACCATAACACATTGCATAAGGGTGCGTATTTTTATAAATTTCGTTTCCAGTTACAACATGTAAAAAAGTATCAGATTCACTATCAGATTTCGTAAGTCCTATTTCCTCTAGCATATCATCTGAAACATGTAGCAATTTGGGTTTAGCAGTTTTTTTCGGTGTAACGTACGAAAAACATGCATCGTGGACTTGTCTTCTTGTATTTTCAATTACTTTGTCTGCAGGTAATTCTTTCGAAAATGTATTTTTAATATGTAGTTTCATCAGCTTTTTTACTATTGCTTTTTTATTTTATTATGAACTTTAATAATGCTTGTATTAATAATAACGAGAAACCCAACTTCCAATTAAATTTCCAGTATATATACTATCTTCTGATCTTGAAAGTAGATGATCGGCGTTATCTAAGCTAATAAAACTTTTAGGGTGATGCGCATTTATATATAATTCTTCTGCGTTATTAATTCCTACTATTTTATCAATAGGTGAATGCATAATTAAAAGTGGTTTTCGTAGATTCTTGGTAGTTTCGGGTAAGTTGGTGTTTTCAAAACCCGATAAAAATTGCTGATTTATTTTAAAAGGTCTTCCCCCTATATTTATTTGTACTTCACCTTTTAATTCTACTTCTTTAATTCCATGTGAAAAGAGATGTTTTACGTGGGCTACGTTAGATGGAGCGCCAATTGTAGCTACAGCTTTTATGGTACTAAGTCTTGATGCAGCGGTAATTACAGCTGCACCACCTAAAGAATGCCCAACTAATAACGAAGGAGCCTTATATTCCTGTGTTATGAAATCACTAACAGCAATAATATCTTCAACATTTGCTGAGAAATGACTTTCAGAAAACTCTCCTTCACTTCGTCCTAAGCCAGTAAAATCAAAACGAATGACACCAAACCCTTGTTTTGCTAACGACTTACTAATATGTTTAACTGCTCCTAAGGAACTGCTACAGGTGAAACAATGTGCAAAAATAGCATAATGGTTAGGTGGTACATTATCACTTATTTCAAGGTAAGCGTTTAATTTATATCCTTTTTTATTTGGAATTGATAGTTTTGTACTTCTCATAAAGTTAGTTGTCAGTAATTTCTTATAGAAATTTATTGATTATTTAGTTTTAATTTATTTCAATTTATCTGCAAATAGCTTTCTAACTTTAGTAAGCTTGGGAGAAATTACAAACGAGCAATATCCTTGTTCTTGATTATCTCTGTAATAATTTTGATGTTCTTTTTCTGCTGGGTAGAAAGTTTCAACTGGACTAACTTCTGTTACTATAGTTGCATCAAAATATTGTTGCATAGCAGAAATAACTTGTTTAGCTACACTAGCTTCGTTTTCATTTTGATAATAAATAACAGAACGGTATTGTGTTCCTACATCAGCTCCTTGTCTGTTTAGCGTAGTGGGATCATGAGTAGCCATGAAGATTGTTAAAATGTCTTTATAAGAAATAATACTATCATCGTAGGTAAACTGTATTACTTCTGCATGCCCAGTTAAACCAGAACAAATTTCTCTGTACGTTGGATAGCCAGGGACTTTTCCACCCGTGTAACCAGAAACAATATCGTCTACACCTTTAATTTCTTGAAAAACGGCTTCCGTACACCAAAAACATCCGCCGCCGAGTGTTGCTATTTGTTTAGCCATTGTTTTCTAATTGAATTGATAATGAATTTACACAATAACGAAGACCAGTTGGTTCGGGACCATCAGGAAATATGTGTCCTAAGTGAGCGTCGCAGGTATTACAAAGAATTTCTACTCTAATCATGCCATGCGTGGTATCTTTGTGATATTTAACAGCGTTTTCTTTTATAGGCTGAGTAAAACTTGGCCAGCCAGAACTAGATTCAAATTTTATAGTAGAATCAAATAGCGGAGTATTGCAACAAGAACAACTGTATTTACCAGTTTCAAAACTAGAACAAAGTCCTCCACTAAAAGGTCTTTCAGTACCCTTTAATCGAGTAATAGTATATTGATCGGGAGTTAATAGTTGTTTCCATTCCTCATTAGTTTTTTCAATTCTTTTATCTGGGGCAGGATTACCATTAACAGTAAAAGCTATGATATTTTTCCAAGTTAACATGTATCTCTTTTTTAGGTGAATTTTTGTCGGAAAATAACCTTGAAACTTACATTATTAGAATTGCTAAAGTTTGGTTACTTTTACTTACTAAATTACTGATTTATGAGCACTCTTGTAGAAAAAGCAGAAAGTTTTGTTGTTAATTTATTGAATGAGAAATTAGATAATCGTTTTGTGTATCATGGAATATCTCATACAATGCGCGTTGTTGAGAAATCGAGTGAATTGGCTGTAGCAACTAATTTGAATGAAAAAGATAAAGAGTTGTTGTTAGTTGCGGCATGGTTCCATGATACAGGTTTTACTATACACCCAGAGAATCATGAAGCGGAGAGTGTTAAAATAGCTAAGGATTTTCTAGATAAACAAGAGGTTGATGCAATATTTGTTGCTTCTGTTACTTCCTTGATAATGTCTACAAAAATGGATGTGGTTCCTGAAACGATGCTAGATAAGTTATTGAGAGATGCTGACTGTTCGCATTTGGGAAGTAAGAAATATACTGAGTATTCACAATTATTACACAAGGAAACAGAGTTGATAAATGGTGTTAGTATTCCTGAATCGAAGTGGTTATTGAGTAATATTGATTTTTTAACTAATGAACATCAATTTTATAGTGATGTAGCTGTTAAGAAATGGGAGAAACAAAAATCAAAAAATTTAGCTCAGTTGATAAAATCAGTAAAGAAAATAAAGAAAGAACAGAAAAAGCTAAATCAAAAGAAAGAAGAACTTAAATTTAAGAAAAGCAAAGTAGAGTTACCAGAACGTGGAATCGAAACAATGTTTAGAGTTGCTTTGAGAAATCATATTACACTAAGTGATATTGCAGATACAAAAGCAAATATACTATTGTCTGTTAATGCGATTATTATTTCAATGTCCTTTTCGACACTACTTCCAAAGTTAGACAATCCTTCAAATAGCTATTTAATTACACCTTCTATTATTTTTGTGTTATTTACAGTAGCTTCAGTTATCTTATCTATTTTAGCAACTAGGCCAAATGTAACACAAGGCAAATTTTCAAAAGAAGATGTGGCTAACAAGAAAGTTAATTTAATCTTCTTTGGAAATTTTCATAAAATGAGTCTGCCTGAATTTGAATGGGCTATGGATGAGATGATGAAAGATAGAGAATACCTATATGGGTCTTTAACTAAAGATTTATATTTTTTAGGTTTGGTTTTAAATAGAAAATATAATTTATTGAGAATAACATATACCGTCTTTATGATCGGAATTATAGTTAGTGTTGTTGCTTTTTCAATTGCTTTTTATAATCAAAGCTTAGTAGCAGTATAATATTATTTTAAGACTGACCATAAGTTAATTAACATATGTATATAATGAGTGGGAAGAGCCAAAATATCTGTAGATAGTCTTTGATTTAGAAATAAATATGTATATATTTACCTAGATCATTACATAAAAAGATACAAACCTCCCCCGATATGAAAAGACTAATAATTTCGTTGTCTGCTCTATTTTTTTATGTCTCTGTTTATTCTCAATCAAATGAGGATTATGAGAGTACTTTAAAATTAGTAAGCAAAGCTTTTAATGATAAAAAAGCATCCTTAATTCACCAAAAATTTAGCCCATCTTTAAAAAGTAATTTAAGTGAGAAGTCTTTTGAAAAAACAATAGACAGCTTACATAATGAAAAGGGAAATATCTCCAGTTATCAACTGATACTTGAAGATGTTAAAGAAAAAAACTACTTAGTTGAATTTGAAAACGGCTCTATGTTGATTCGAATTTTTCTCTCACCTAAAAGTGAAATTTTGATGTTCAAGATTAAAGATTATTAAAGATTAATCTGATATCTTTTTCTACTATATCACAATAGAATCTATTTTTCACTAACCTATTTTATTGTGGTAATTGTAAAAACATTCTCTAAATGTTAATTGAGGAGAAGTTTTAAATAAAACATATTCTTATTTCAAATCAGTTTTTTT
>JAHDDQ010000112.1 GCA_020629275.1 Tenacibaculum sp.
TATAAATAAAGTAGAAATATATTTTGTAAGTATAAAAATATGAGTATTTTGTTTGGCAAATCAATTTTACGGAAAACTACTCATCGGTGACCTGCAATATAATTTACTTTCTTGAAGTATATAACTTGTAATTTAGTTTTATCCATGTGATAAATTGATTTTAAAATTAACCAAATTAAAAGATAAAACTAGATTTAACAATATGAATAAATATCAACAAATAAATCCATTCGAAGGTTATTCATTTGATTCTAATATATCTTCTAAGATTATAGATGTAATTAACAAGTCCTGCAATGAAGAAGACCAAAAAGACATTTCCATTCTTATTCATGGTTTAGATCACTTCGAAGATTTCCTTTTACCCATATTTGAAAATAAAACTGATGACTTCCAATATGACATATATTTGGCAAAGAACATTTACGCTTCTGAGGACCATATTACTAGCCTCAAGAATAATAACTCAACAAATAATGGCATAAATATTTTTCAATTTGATTGGGATAAATCCACACTACAATCAGAAGGTGTTGAAAAAGTGGATGTCATTATATCTTTATTTACGATTCATCATTTTATAAATTGGAGACAAGAGCTAGTTAAATTACTAAAAAATCTTAAAAAAGGCGGAAGTTTCTTTTTTACAGAAGTTGGTGGAAGTTTTCAGTATCTTGATTTCAACTTTAAAGCAAAGAAAGTAGCAAAACCAGATAAACCAGATTTAGTCAAAATATTAGAGCAAATAGCTAGAAAGAGATCTGAAAATTCATTCCACTGGGATCCTGAAATTAGAATGTCAGATTATCAACCTTTGTATAATGAGCTTACTAAGTTATTTAGTGATGCAGAATGTGAGCATGAGTTTCTTTCAAAACCTGTTAATGTAAATAAAGAATATTTAGAGGAAATATTTACCAACCAAGTTTTAAGTAGTATCTATTTTGGGTTTGAAAAAGGTAAATATACAGAAGAACTTCAAGGACTAGGAGATAATAGTTATAACTTAGATTTAGAGACAAAGCTCTTTGTATTTAAAGATTATCATGGTTCTGGACATTTAGAAAAAGTTAAGTGGGGCAGTGATATACTAGGCAAAAAATTACTAGGAGTACATCAATCTGATTCCACTACATTAAATAGAGCTGCATTTGATTTAATTTGTACACATGATGTTTTTTTCAGAGACGAAACTATATTTATTGGTTTGTTTGGGTGGAGTGATATAAACAAAGCTAGAAAATTCCCGATCCATATTGCTACCAATATCCTAAGCAGTGAAACTCACAAAAAAACAACTGAAGCAGGTATAGAGTCCATACTCAATTATCTTTTTCTCAAAAAACGATTTGACTTTACAGTTAATGAACGCTTATTTAAAAATTTTAATGAGAAATTTCAAATTACATTTTGGGAAGTAAATACATTAGGTGATGATATAAACAAATGTAATATATTAGACAATAGCAAAGAACTTAAATTGGGGTTTAAGTATAAATTCTCTAGTAAGGGAGTACCTGAAAAATTAGATCTATTCCTAGATAAAAATCTTCGTAGCGCAATAGAAAAACTATTCTTATATGAACTAGTTAAATTCGATGAGAAAGGTTTTTCAAAATTCGAAGATAAAGATTATATAAAAAAACTTGATTTAGATAAAGGAAGAGAAATATCTAGATTATCCATTAGTGAAAAAGTTTTTGAAGATTCAGACCTCAAAAAATATTCTAAGTCTTTTACAAAATCATATAATGCTACAGAAAGTCAGTATAAGGATTTAGATAAAATACTGAAACCAATCATTAGTCGTAATTCTAATGATAATGATACAATGTCCAAAGCTAAAAAAGATTTCTTTATAGCCATAATAAAGATGTATCATACTTTTTTGGCACATCAAGAAAACAATTGTAAGTTAACGGTTATTCCATCAAGTACATTAGAAGAAAATGGAAGAGTCAAAGGGCTTGGAGGGGTAATGTTATTAGAGAAAAATACGATAAATGATAGTATTCCTAAAAGTATTATTGAGTACAGAGATCGTACTATTGAGCAAGCAGGGAATATTATTTACCATAAAACTTATGTGACAAATGATTATTTAGGGCAATCCCTCAAAGCCGCCATAGCTGCTATTATTGCAAGAAATGGGTCTCATGGAATAGGTAGTCATGTTCTTCCTAATGTAGCTCATACATATTCTAATCCTACAGATAACCAGCAGCTTTTTAGTTATATAGAGCAGCGTCTTGATTTTATTGCACAGACAGCAACAGAGTTTCCTGTATGGTCGTTTCCTTCATGGTTCAATAGTGATCTAATGATGCGTTTTTTTATTCAACGTCAATTACTCAATACACTAGTTAAATCTGAAGGAATAGAAGCCTATGAATTTAATCTTGAAAATGCAGAGGAACATAACTGGTTTAAGTGGAAGCAAGAAAGCTTTAAAAGCAAAAAAGGAGATAGAGTGATTATTCATGGTTTTATAAAAGAGTATGATAAGGAAAAAGGAACTATTAAACTAATCCAACATCATGAAAATTCAAGAGTTTTAAAATCAGAAAAACATACCAACGAAGATAATACAATTACATGTAAAATCTATGATTGGCAAAATAAAGCTATTAAAGAAATACTTCATGATAGTAGCCTTAGAATAGATGATAGTATAACCATAAAAGGAAAGCAGATTGAGCCTAATTCTAAAGACGACAATGGTATAACTATAGAAGGAAAGCAGGTTAGATTAATTGGAAATCTAAATTATGAAAATGGAGATGACCAACTAAAGAAACCTACCTTTTCTAATTGTGAATTAATTGAACATAAGCTAGTTATCAAAGTTAGAAAGCGAACTTTTTTAGATAGTAATTATAAAGCGGAGACATCAGGTAATATCTATTCTAAATACAAACACTTGGCTAAAGATTTGGGGAAACTGGATGATCTTGATAGCTTAAAAGGAGTAACTGGTATATTTTATGGAGTAATTAGCCACATAGAACCATCAGGAGAGGTATTAAATAGCTTTCACCTTTTGAGTCTTGAAAACGAACAGAATCAAATAGAATGTATGTTTTCGAAAGGATTAGAATACTTTGGCAAACAGAAACCATGGCTCTTACATTTGAAACTTGGTGTTAGAGTAATTGTTAAAGGTATAATAAAACAAAAAACTAGTAATGAGTTTTACATTGATAATGTTGAGTTGCTTGAAATAGTAAAAATCAACTATATCGTAGGAGAAACATTTATAAAACAGAACTCACAGGACAAACTTCGCATGGATATGCCAGTGGCTATTCCTGGAGGAGTGGTAGGATACCAGGCTTTCTATACTATCCTTGAAAATATTATTCGGAATGCTGCCAAACATGATTGGGTAAGGTCTTCTAAGTTAGATAAACTAGGTAAAAATCTAGAGGTCAAAATAGAGTTAGAAGAAAAAGAAAATAAGCCTTATATTATCTGTAAAATATGGACAGATGCTAGTAATTTATTTGTAGAAGGAAAAGAAAATTATAGAGAGGTTCTTTTGTCTGATATTACTGGCTTGAATATCTCTACAGAGACACCACTTCACCGCAAATTAAATCAATATTTCAAAGAACCAATTATAGAAGATAATGGAAAACTCAAAAGAAAAAATCTGGGATTGGCAGAAACAAAGATTGCTGCGGGTTATCTAAATAATCAGGATATCAAAGTTATTGGGGGATTGGGCGATGAAGTCTTATTAGGTGGTATAGAAAAGGAGGAACAGGGTTTTATTAAAGCATCGTCTGTATGGGAAATGAGTAATAACAAACTTATTCCACGACTAGGGTTCAAAATAAAACTACTAAAACCAAAAGAATTACTTATTTTATATCCTCAAAGTTATTATTCTATACAAGATATACAACAAAAATTGTTACATAATAAAGAAGATATTAGTTCCTTTGGAATAACACTAAGTACTTATGGAGATGATAGAGATAAGCTCGAAGCTTTGGATTATGAGTTTTGCCTGCTATATATACCAACAGATATGTCTTACTCGAAAAATATATTGGTAAATACCATACTAGAACTCCTTAGACATTACAATGATGGAAATCAAGAGCATAATCTAAATAAACAGAAGCTGAAAGAAACCAAACAAATTTTTCTAAATGAATTAACAAAATACCCTTTTCGGTTATTTTGTATATACGAAGATGCAAAAGAAACGTTTTTTCCGAAACAACTATCAAAAGAATTGAGCGAACACTTGCTCATTCTGAAAAGTAGAGTTCGGTTTTTATCTATTGAAGAAATAAAAGAAAGTGACTACAAAAACGTTTATCGTCAATCCAAGGAAGAAAATAAATCGAAGTTGAGCGATGCCGAATGTTTTAAACTGTTTTTATATGACCAATGGTTAAAAATTTATACCAAAGCTGGTTATAAATATCCTTTGACTATAGAGTTGGGTGTTGGTCCAGACTATAAAGAAAATAAATTGATTGGGAAGACGATAAACTCTGGAACGTACTCTATTTTTAAGCATAACATCATTCAAACTTTTGCAGAAGAAATTACTCATGAAGGCGAGGAAAAGGTAGAACAAGTTAAACGATTTTTAAAGCAACAAAAACCAGAACGGCAAAATTTTACTAGTCAAAATATATTGTTGCAAAACTGGTTGTTTGAAAATGCCGAATACAAAAAAAAATACCTAAATAAATTAGAAGACGTATTTTCAAGGTATAAAAAAATTTATAAACAACTCTTCGATAAACGATTAGTTGAAATAGAAACGTTACCACCGATTTATACTCCTAAATCGAAAAAAGTAGATTCACATAAACTAACTAATTTTGAAAGCCAAATAGGGAAACCAAATGACTGGGCTTTTATAAGCGACGATAACAATCCAAAGAGTACCAAACCAATTGCATATATTCGACATGATACTGGACACAAATCCAACAATATATATCTAGATTATTTAAGTGGGAATCAAATGTTTTTCTCTATCCTGAAGGAGAATCCAAGCCCAATAACCAAATCATTTGCTTATAATAAACTCATTCGGCAGTTAATTGAAAATGCGATGCCAGTCTATATGATTATAGATGAACGGGTACAAGATTATGTAGAGGAGATGGATTACAGAACTCGTTTATCAAACCTCAATATTATTATCCCTGATAGTGTCAGTGTTGAAAGTGCTAAAGAACCAAAGCAATTATTAGGAAAAAAGATCAAAGAAGACAACATAGAGAAAATAGAAATACAGATTAAAGTTAAACAAACTAATGGTGAAAATGAGAGTAACTTGTTGATACAATTTAAACAGCCTGAAAATGTAGAAAAGAGAAAGAATGCTTTAAATACTACTTACTATAATAATATTAGTGTTCTTATTATTCATAATGCTGTCTTGGAACAAGTTTTTAGTTTAGGTAAAGATGCCGATCATCTTAGTTTTAAAGATAAAGTAAATAGGTTTATCTATAGGTTAAAACTAGATCATATACCGTGTATTTTGATTACTTCGGGAAAAGGTAAACCAGAAGGAATGTCTGATTACGCCAAATTTATTCCATTTTCTAATATTGAAAGTTTCATCTTGCAGCCTTACCCTGAAAAGTTTCTACTATCACAGATTTTATTAAAAACGATTAACAAACGTTAGCTATGAGTTTCAAACAAGTCTTTGTTTTTATAACGAGTATATCTGGACAAGAACACCCCGAGGATGATGTTCGTTTGATATTGCCGTTTTGTAAAACTGATTTTGAAGAAAATATTGAAACATCTGATGTAGATACAGACCAAAACACTAACACTAAACCATCTAGTTTGTATAAACTGTTTTATGTAAAGCACTACAAACAAAATATACAAGCTCTTTATGATGAAAGAGGTGATGTTATAGTGATTAAGATCAATGGAAATACGATGGTTGATTCGGGTCAGGAAGTTATCGAAACGAGGCAGTTTTGGACAAGTTTACTCAATGATAAAGAAATACTTGAAAGTTCAAAGGATCAGCCAGGTTTTTTAAAAGAACTTATATATCTGTGAAGATATAGGGTTTGAAACAATACACAAAATTAGTTTTTATATCCATTTCGGTATTGAAACTGCAAAAGCCATTGAAAAATTTGATAATTACTTTGGTAATTATGCAAACTATACATCGAACAGAAGTAAAAGTAATTATACACTATATTATTCTTATTTATCTTCTTATTTTCAAAAGAAGAAAGCTACTGTTTTACTTTCTTTTAATGGATATTCTTGTGATAGGCGTAATGAAAAAGATTATAGAAACTGGCGATTGATAGAAAAGTCCGAAAAAAAATTAGAAGAAAATCTGAAAAAACTAGTTACCGAACAGTTTCTAAATTCGGAAGAAAAGCTTATAAAAAGTTTTGTATATGATGGGTTTGACGAAAAAGTAAATAACGAATGGAAAAAAATCAGCAATAAATCAAATGGAGCTATTTTTCCAATACCTACACGTTATAGGGAAGGGTACTCTACTAGCTCAGTAGGTAGTTCAATTAATATTAAGTACAGTCTGAAGTCATACACTGCTAATAGACCTATTAAAGTTGCTATAAAACGATTATTAGATATTGATGGAACAAATCAAAATATTAACCTCTTAACTGATATTGATAATAATAATACAATATTCAAAAATATTATAGAATCTATTAAACTCGAACTGGATAAGAAATTGGAATTTCAAAATATAAAATTAGGTTTTGAAGTAACAAATGATAATAGTTCAGCAGATATAGTTATTGCATTGGCTCGCATGAAAGATTTCAATGATAGCCGACTGTATGATTTGTTGTCCGAACAGTTTGTATCCTCTGATGAGACTAATACAAAAACATATAATTTTATTCCTGTTATTACTATCGGTTTGATGAGTATTATGTCATATTATAACGAGGACAGTTATGTAGAGGGTAAAAAATATAAAGATACCGCTCGGAATGTTTATAAGTTACTTAATCTGGATAAGCGATTTCGATTCTTTGATAGTTCAATTTGGTTTCAGTATGTACCACTTACGAATGATTTTAAACAAGATTTTAAATTTGCACTTGGTACATGTGCCTATAATATTTATAATAGAATTTATCCTACTTTAGGAGCGTATCAATCTTTAGAGTTTAATTTGCGGTTACTTAAAAATAGTTACGTTCATCCCATAAAAGAAGGTAAATACGCCCCTCCTATCACTCCTTTTATTTTTCATTCAGAAAGTCGTATGCGAATTTTAGCAAAAAGAGAGCTAGCAGCTATTCAGAAAGTTGAATTCAAGATTGCTATATTAGATGATTTAGTCAAAGAAAATTTGAGTACAATCAGTTTAGATAATTGCAGAATAAAAAAGGGAGAACTTATAGAAAATTTACTAAAAGAAATTCATATACCTAATGAAGAATATATAGGCGATAATTCTAAAAGTAGCTGTCAATTAAAGTATCAAATTAAATCATTTAAAGAAATACCAACAACTATAATAAGTATTTCTAAAAAAGAAGACGAAAACACAGAAAACCCAATAGTTGCTCATAGTTATGATCTCATTATGCTTAACTATGCATTTGACGAACTTTCTGATGAAATTAAAAACTTAGAAGAAGTTGATTATGGGTTTAAATTTATCGAAGAGATTAAAAACCTTGATGAAAATAAGAAAGATAACATAAAAGATTATGTAGGGCATAATGGGAGGTTTTTTATATTACCTATCTCTACTTTTCCAGACACAATGCAAAGAAAATTGAGAGATCTTGGGATTTCTAATATTGCAAGATACTGGGAAATTAGTGAAGGTGTAGATCCCATTACAACGCCAGAATTATTTCGGTATCGTACATTTTATATACTTAGACGTATTTTAATGGACTATGCTAAAATTGATTTAAATGAAAAATCTATTTATAAAAAAGTTGAAGAATTACTATCTATAGAAAATAAGAAAGGTTTAAATATATTTCATACCCCTTTTTGGGAAAAATATAAAAATGAAAAAGAACCAAGGTCGAATCTTTTAGATATAGTCAAAACTATAACTGAAAAACAAGAGAAAAACCTACACTATGAGGCAATTCGTCAATTTCCTAATGTGGTTCGATTAGGAGTTAAATTTAAACAACTCTATAAATCAAGAAACAGTAGTCCTTTTGCAAAAGAAGTGATTCGGTTATATTTTTTTGATTTTGATTCTTATGCTTGGGATCATTTACAACATTTCATCTACTTATTATCTTTTGGAACATTTCAACAAAAAGAAGAAATGTGGGAAGAATATGTACAGTTATCTCAAATTATAGGTGGAAATACTGGTACGCCAAAAACTACTAGAGATAGTATGAAAGAATGCTTAGATAAGATAGGTATCTATATTGCTAACCTTGGAAAAAAATAAGAACAATGCATTCAGGATATTTTTTTCACTTAGACTATTGGTCAGATGAGCAGAAAGGGCAACATACATTCAGATATAGGAAAATATTAAAGAAAGAAAAAAATGAAAATAAAGATTCTGCTTCTATTCAAAAGTACCCTATTTATGTAACCTTCAACACTGAGTATATTTCTTTTCATATATCTCAAGTTGTAGATAATAAAAGTGACTCCAAAGCTACAACTTCAGAAGTAGCTAGTAAAGTTGTACAACATCATGAAATTATAAATCTACCACTGACATATTCAGAGGACTCTAGGCATAGTTTAACTAAGAGTCTATCTTCTTTATTAAAAGAAGGTGCTATTGAAATAGGTTCTATATATCAATGGAATGAAAAAATCAGAAATATAAAAGAAGATAAATATGAGGATGCTTTTTTATCATATTCTAATTTGGAACAAAAAGTCCGTTTTAGCGATTACAAAATTAAAAAATACGAGAATGTTAATTTACTTCTTGAAAAAGACATACTAAATTATTCTAAAGGTGGAAAAATGAAAATTAATCGAGCAGAGTTGCTGTTAGATTTTCTGTTCGATATCTACCATTCTACTGTATTTCAGAATAGTCCGTACTATAAAGAGTTAATAGATGCTATTGAGTCCAATGAGTTATTTAAAGCGATCATAGAAAAGTGGGAATACTATTATAATCGTACTAAATGTTTAGATAATTTAGAACGTAGAGAAAAAATACCAAAAGCTTTACAACAAGAAAGTGTACAACAGTATTTGAAAAGTGAAAAGGCTTATCTTAATGTCATCACTAAAGAAAAATCAGATGTTTTATTTTATAATTCTGGACGCTGGTTTTTTTCATCCGAAAAAGAGCTTAAGGCTTTATTATTTAACGATAACCCAAGTAATAGTTTTTGGAATGTTTTATGCCAAAAAATTCGATTCAATAAGATCACTATAACATATATACTTTTAGGTATTTTTATATTGTCTTGTTCTTTTATATTCAATCAGAACTTCAACTTAATATATCCATTTATACTTTCATTATTTATTATACTTATTGGGTTTGTTAATCATTTAGATAAGCCATTGTCTTTAAAAAAAATGTTAACTCCATTTACTTCTCAAAAAAAGCAAACTTTTGAAAGTCGTGAGGATATACATAAATGGCATAAAACTGAAATCACAAAAATAGAGAATAAAGAAGCATATGAAAAAAGTAAGAAAAATATAGATGATATTGATTTTTCAATACATGCAAATACTAATAATTTCTTACTTCAGAGATATAACCTGATTCATGCGTTTCGGTTGACTCTACCCAGTCAATATAGGCTTGCTATAGAAGTATTTGGGATGCTATTTCTAATGTTGTATTTATTATCAATTGTTTCATTATTTTTGATAAGATATTTTAGTTTACTAAGTTTTAGTGCTGGACTTTCGTTAGAATTTGTTATTTATCTAACTGCTGCTATTGGTATTTTTTTTAGTGTTTTACTAGGGCTATTCTTCTTGATTTATAGAGTCCAGCAACTAGGTAATGAAAAAATTAGGTTCAATCTTATTTTAACCATATTATTCATACCGTATTTGTTTTATGGTATTTATACCTATCATCTTTATCTAGATTATAATATATATCCAATAGTATTAATTATTTCAATATTTTGCTGGACTTTACTGATGATTAAAGTCTTTATAAATAATAATGTCTTTTCATGTACTAAAAAACAATACATAGGTACATTTTTTATGATTATTGTATTAGTATTTATTATACTAGCAATTTTTTTAAATCCAACTTATTCTAAGTTTACTTCTCTATCTCAGTTTTGTTTTTCGCTATTCTACATTTTCATAGTATGCCTCTTTATACCTACTATTATTCAAACTAACCTAGAAAAACTAAAAGTAGCTTTTCTCTTTGGTGTGTTTATAATGATTTGTGCTTACAATTTATCTCATTCCACCTTTCTTTCTGTAGTTATGCCAGTTCTATTCTTAGCAAGCTATATACTTATTATAAAAAAGAGAAAATTTGAAAACGTTCATCGATTTAAGATAGATGTTTTACTTCCAAGAATGCAAATGTCCATTATTTCTGCATGGGTTATCTTAGTTTCCACGGAAGAACTATGGAAAGCTAATTTAAGAATGGATACCAATATTTTATTGATAATTGTAGCTTTCATGCTATTCATTGCTTTGTTTTTCTTAATGAATGTAATTAAAAATAAAACGGTTCATATCTATTGGGGACAATTATTGGTTCGATCCATTACGATTATAGCGTTTGGTTTTTTCTTTTCTATGGCTTATGGGGTTGTCTCTATGAGCATACTAGGTAAATCTATGATTTTAAATAGTGGCGTGTTGGAAGATTGGTATAGTGATTATAATCCACATAAAGACACTATCGAAAGTCACATAGATAAACTAAAGATTTATACATCGGAGCTAGAAAATATGCCATCTTTATCATTGGTAGTAGATAATAAAGTAAATAGGGTAAACAATTTAAACATAAACGAGCGAGAAATATATATACTGGGTATAAAACAATTCTCAAAAAAACATTTAAAGCAAATAAATGATTGTAAAGTATATGCTGAAAAGATTGTACAGTATTTAAAATATACAAAGGAAAATTCAGGATACTGTATATGTGTGGAAGATACCCATCATCCAGACCAATCTTTTAGTGAATTTATAGAAATAAGTAATATAGATAAGATAGGGAGTAGACTTGACTCTATAAGTAGAAGAATAGAAAGAAATTGTACTAAGGATATTAACTTTATAAAGCATAGCCAAGCTTATTATTTATCTAGTCTTATTGAAGATAGCTATACTATTGATTCTATTAGAAATCAGACAATTCTTTTTCATGACACCATTATTTTCAGGTTAGAAGAATTTGCTTCTTATCTTGAAACTTCAAAAAATAAAGAATGGATGTTGTACGATAAATTTAAAGAGAAACCTCAAGATGGAAGTATTAAGAAAAGTAAATTCTATATTTTAGAGCGAGATATATTAGCAGATATAGGACTCGTTGAACCTATTCCAGATGAAGAATATCGCTGCTCAAATCGTAAACGTAGAATCATTATCTATCCACATATTCTTCTTTTATATACAGTAATTGCTCTTTTTATTGGGGTGTTTTTACAGATTGTAATACAAGATAAATCAGTGACTCAACCACTTGAGTAATAATATAAAATCAAAGCCAACAATAATCTTATTGTTGGCTTTGATGAGTTTAAACTGTTTCCACTAACAGCTTAAGTTCTAAGTCTATCTCGAGATCAAGCGATTGATTATCTATAAACTCTTGAACTTCATCAATCGTTGAATTTATTTCATTTTTGAAGTAATAAAAATCATTATAATCATCTTTTGAATAGCAAAAGCTTTGGTCTATTTCTTTTAACAAAGCATATTCTTTTTTAAGTTCTTGTAATGTAAACTTTTTATTATCAAGAAATTGAAGTTCTTCTACCAAACTCTTTTCTTTTGATTTTATGTGATCTCTATACTTTGATAC
>JAHDDQ010000113.1 GCA_020629275.1 Tenacibaculum sp.
GCCTTTAAAACATGACCACCGTCAAAGACGGTGGTTTTTCAATGAGAAATAAAATTTCATTTGTGACGTTAAACTTAGTTTTTTCGATTTTCATCGATAAAATAAAAAGCTAAGAACTAATTTTAAAATAATAAATGTCAATTTAAAATTATAGAACTATTTTTGATTAATTATAAATTTTGTGAATTATAAAATGTACAAGGTTTTTTTTAAAAGGATTATTGATTTTTGTGCGGCATTGGTTATCCTAATTATTTTGTCGCCAATAGCATTGATTGTTTGTTTAGTAATACTTTTAATTAATAAAGAAAATCCATTCTTTTATCAGAAGCGCCCAGGAAAAAACGAAAAAATATTTAGTATTATTAAATTCAAATCTATGACCGATAAAAAAGATCGCAATGGTAAATTGCTGCCAAATGAAGAGAGAGTCACTAAATTTGGATCTTTTATAAGAAAAACTTCGCTTGATGAAATACCACAGTTAATTAATATAATTAAAGGAGAAATGAGTTTAATTGGCCCAAGACCTTTAAGGGTTCATTACCTACCATATTACACCGAAGAGGAACAAATAAGGCATTCAGTAAGACCAGGTATCACAGGTTTAGCACAAATTTCCGGTAGAAATCTTTTAAGTTGGGATGATAGACTAGCGAAAGACATTGAATATGTAAATAAATTATTTTTTTTAACAGATGTTTCTATTTTTTGTAAAACTATTCGAAAATTATTTATTTATGACAATACAGTATATGACCCGAGGATGCTTGATTTAGACGAATTGAGAAAACCTAGTATAAAATAGGACCTCTTGAAGCTATGAAACAGAATATACTTTTTACTTGTGCTGGCAGAAGAAATTATCTTATAGATCATTTTAAGGAAGCATTAAATGGTCGTGGTAAAATCATAGCTATTGATGAGCAATGTTACGCGCCAGCTTTGGTGGACGCAGATATATCTTATGTAGTTCCTAATATTTATCACGATAATTATATTTCGATTTTAACAGACATTGTAAAAAAGCATGCTGTAACAGCGATAATTTCTTTAAATGATTTAGAATTACCAATTATTTCAGATAATAAAGATTTATTTGAAAAGAATGGCGCAAAAGCAATTATTTCTAACCCGACTATTATAGATATTTGTTTTGACAAATGGAAAACATTTAATTTTTTTAAACAATTAAACTTTAACGTTCCAAAAACTTATATTGACCTAAATAAGGCAATAACAGATATTGAAAAGGGGAAATTAAAATTTCCGTTGGTTTTAAAACCGCGCTGGGGAAGCAGCTCTATTAACGTTAATTATCCTGAATCTTTGGAAGAGTTAAAACTCTCATATAAACTTCAGTCCATAAATAATAGAAAAAAAATATCAAATAAAAATAATTTAGAAAATATAGAATACACGGTCCTAATTCAAGAAAAACTCGATGGCACAGAATACGGGATGGATATTCTTAACGACTTTGAAGGCAATTATTATGGTAGTTTTGCAAAAGAAAAACTAATGATGCGTTGTGGTGAAACAGATATAGCTAAATCAATTATAAACGTTCAATTTGAAAATTTAGGCAAACAGATTAGCAAAGTATTAAAACATGTGGGCACTTTGGATTGTGATGTGTTTATAGTAAATGACAAGCTATATATACTGGAACTTAATCCAAGATTTGGTGGAGGTTATCCTTTTTCTCATGAAGCTGGAATAAATATAGCTGCTATTTATATAGAATGGCTGTATGAAAACAAAGACCTATCCAAATTTAATAAATATAAAGAAAATATAACATTCTCTAAATGTGATCGACTGGTGCAAAATTTCGCTTCAGTTGTCGCTCAAATAAAAGATGATTAAGATCAACATTTTTTAATGTTTCAAATTTTATTGATTAATAGCAAAAAATAGTGAAAATAGAAATTCTTACAGAAAAGAATGAATGGGATGAATTTTTAGAAAGTGTAGAAGATTATGGTTTTTACCACACTTTCGATTACCATCAAATTTCAAAGTCAGAAACAGATCAGGCTGTTTTAATTAAATACACCAATAACGACATCTTTATTGGCTTACCGTTATTGATAAGAAAAATAGAAGGTACTGAATATTTTGATGCCATTTCAGTGTATGGATATGCAGGGCCAGTTGGTAGTAAAACGCCATTAAATTTCAATACATCAAATTACGAGAAAACATTGATTGATTTTTTTAATGAAAAAAAAATTGTTTCCGTTTTTGATAGGTTAAACCCTTATTTAACATTTCAGAATATACTGTTTTCTAATTTGGGTGAAGGATCTTATTTTGGAGAATTGGAATATTTAGGAAAAATAGTTAATATCAATTTATCTAACCCTTTAGAAGAGCAAAGAAGTAAATATCAAAGAAGATTAAAAACACAAATTAACAAAGCTAATAGACTATTATCATTAAAAGTTGCAGAAACTAAAGAAGATTTTCAAGAATTTCAAGATTTATATTACGCGAATATGAAACGTATAAAAGCTAAAAAGCGTTATTTTTTTAGTGATGAATATTTTGAAAAATTTATTTCTTCTAATGATTATATAACCGAGGTTTTACTTGCAATTGATAATGAAACAAAAAAAACGATAGCCGCTTGTATGTTTGTAAAAACTAATACAATGGTTCAATATCATTTATCGGGGTCTGACGAAAAATTTCTACATTTAAATGGTAGCAAATTTCTCATAGATCAAATGAGAATAAAAGCAACTAAAGAAGGTTATAAAAATTTCAACCTTGGTGGAGGCTTAGGTGCAAATGAAAACGACTCTTTGTTTAGATTCAAATCGTCTTTCTCGGATGAGTATCATCCTTTTTTTGTTTGGAAATTAATTGTAAATAAAGAGGAATATGATAATTTATGTAATAAAAATAAAATTTTAAAAATGAGCTCTTCTTTTTTCCCATTATACAGACTTGCAGAACACAAATAGTTTATTTTAAACAGCTATGCAAAAAAAATTAAATAAAGATCTTTATTCGAATCAATTATTTACGGAATGGTCTGAAAAAGAAGAATTATTAGCAATAGAAAAATATTTTTTAGAAAAATATCTAATAAATAAAAATGGAAAAGTAATTGAAGCCGGCACTGGTGGAGGTAGAATAATTTTTGAAATAGAAAAACTGGGATTTTCAAATCTAGAAGCATTTGATTATGTTGAAAAAATGATTAGTTTTTGCGATGAAAAAAAGGAAAATTTAAATTCTTCAATAAACTTCAAAAATGCAGATGCTACTAACCTTATCAACTATCAGGAAAAGGAATTTGATTATTTAATCTATTTACAACAAGTGCTTTGTTTTGTTGATAAAGATGTACTTCCCATAGCCTTAAAAGAAGCATATAGAATAGGAAAGCAAAACAGTATCTATATATTCTCTTTCCTTAATTGGAACTCAAAATTGTATAATCCAATTTTGAGTATGTTAATAAACTTTTTCAGAATTTTAAGAGGTGAAAAAACCAACAAATATAAATTGCCTTGGCTTATTATAAACAACAAAGTTAATTGGAAGTTTTTAAATAAAGATCAGCCACAAAATATTTGGTTTAAAAAAAAACATATACTAGATATTCTTAAAAAGAACGAGTTTTCTATTATTGAGATTAAAAGTCAAGTTGATACTTCAGATAAAGAGGCGCACTTTCATATTGCGTGTAAAAAAAAACAATAAACTACATTTACAGTCAAATAAATCTAAATTAAATAAAACAATAAATACATTCTAAAGTTGTAATTTCATAAAAAACCGTTTTATCATTCATCGTTAAAATTAGATAAAGAACGTATAAATGTTTAAAAAACAAATTTTTAAAAAAGATAGTCCTATTTTTGATTTTGTTGAATGAATTCTACTTATTAAAAAAATGTATAAGAAGTTTTTTAAAAGAATTATTGACTTTTTTCTAGCATTAACAGGAATACTTGTTCTTGCCTCAACTGGATTAATTGTTTATATTGTTTTATTAGTTGTAAATAAAGGAAACCTATTACCTGATCCCTATAGAGTAACCAGATTTGGCTCATTTATAAGAAACACATCACTTGATGAAATACCACAATTAATTAATATCATTAAGGGTGATATGAGTTTAGCTGACCCAAGACCGCTTAGAGTGCATTACCTACGCTATTATACCACTGAAGAAAAAATAAGACATACTGTTAGACCTGGAGTAACTGGTTTATCCCAAGTTTTTGGCAGAAACCTTTTAAGTTGGGATGATAAATTAGGAAAAGATATAGAATATGTTAGATTTAGAAGAGTTAAGACGTAATAAAATGACTAAATAGCAGGCATTTCTAATGTTTTCTTGTTCAAACAAAATGTATATAATAAATAAAATTCGACATAATGCATTCTGGTTGTTAGATAGCCTATACGGTGGTCTACTTAAAAAAGACCTAGATGATATACAAAAAAGGTTCAGAATTACATCGTTTAGCACCCTTCAACAAAAAAATGAACCAATTTTAAAAAAATTATTGGATACTGCTGTGAATTCCACAGAATTTTATAGCGCATTTAAATCCTATAAAACCCTTAAAGACTTTCCTGTTGTTGACAAACTTATCATTAAAAATAATTTTGAAAATATTAATATCGTCCCAACTAATTCATCAAACTTGTTAGAAGTAAGCAGCAGTGGCTCAACAGGAACACCTTTTAAAGTATATCAAACAAAAAGAAAAGCAAGAAGAAATAAAGCTGATGTAATTTTCTTTGCTACTAATGCTGGGTATACAATAGGTGATCAACTTTTATTCATTCGTTTATGGATGAAAAAATACAGAAAACCATTCCTTTTCAAAAAACTTATTAATATTGTTGAAATTGACTTAGAAGATGATTTAACAGAAGACAAACTAAGCGTATTAATTAAAAAAATACAAAAAGACAAACAACCAAAATGTTTTATTGGTTTTCCATCGGGTTTCGAAAAAATTTGCAACTATTTAAATAAAATAAAATCCTCTCCATTAGATTGTAACGTTAAATCTATTATTGCAACTTCTGAAAGTCTTTCTGATGAAGTTCATGATAAAATGGAGTATTATTTTAAAACACCTGTAGTTTCCAGATATTCTAATGAAGAAAATGGAATTTTAGCCCAACAAATGATAAAAGATAAAGCATATACAATTAACTGGGCAAGTTATTATATTGAAATTCTGGGGATAAATAACGACAAACCTGTAAAACCTAAAGAATTTGGGCGTATTGTTGTTACCGATTTGTATAACATCGGTACTCCTTTAATTAGATATGACACTGGAGATTTAGGTAAATTCTGTAACCATGAAAACGATAAGATTCCTAAGTTTGAAATTATCACGGGCAGGAAAAGTGATACGCTATACAATACAAAAGGTAAAATACTGAGTCCTTTCTTTGTCTCAGGTTTACTTACTAAATTTCCAGAAATAAATCAATTTCAAATTATACAGCATACTAAAAAAGGTTATACTTTTAAAATAAATATAGATTCTAAGTTTAAAAGAGAAAATGAACTAGTATCATGCTATAAATATTATTTAGGTGAAGATGCTAAGATAACTATTAACTATGTTGATGAAATCCCGTTATTAAGTTCTGGAAAGAGAAGAATAATAATTAATTTATTTAAAGAAAAAGATTAAAAGATAGTCTCAAATGAAAAAAATTAACATCCTTTTTACTTGTGCTGGCAGGAGAAATTACCTCATTAATTATTTTAAAGAGGCATTAAAAGGTGAGGGACAGGTAATTGCTGCTGATGAACAAATACATGCTCCCGCGATGATTGATGCAGATATAGCTATAAAAGTCTCAAATATTTATACGGCTAATTATGTAAACGAAATATTAGAGATTGTTAAAAAATATTCAGTAACAGCTATTATCTCCTTAAATGATTTAGAGCTTCCAGCTTTATCAAGAAATAAAAGCTTATTTGAGCAACATGGAGCAAAAGTACTTATTTCAAATTATAATATAATATCTATTGGTTTTGATAAATGGAAAACGTACAAATTTTTAAAAGACTTAAACCTTAATACACCAAAAACTTACATAAAACTTGATAAGGCTCTGGAAGATATAGAAAACGGTAGTTTAAAGTTTCCATTGGTTTTAAAGCCACGTTGGGGAAGTGCTTCTGCAGGTTTATATTATCTAGAATCTATTAAAGAGCTAAAACTTTCATATAAACTACAAAAAATAAAACTAAAATATCCCATATTATGCAATGCTAATAAAAAAGATTTAAAAAATAACATCTTGATACAAGAGAAGCTTGAAGGAAAAGAATATGGAATGGATATAGTTAACGATTTTAATGGAAACTATTATGGTTCGTTTGCAAGGGAAAAACTTACTATGCGCTCTGGAGAAACTGATAAGGCCATATCTATAATAGATGAACGATTTGAAAAATTAGGAGTAAAAATTAGCCAAAATCTTAAACATCTCGGAAGTATTGATTGCGATCTTTTTGTTGTTGACAACAAGCTTTATTTACTAGAAATCAATCCTAGGTTTGGTGGTGGATACCCTTTCTCACATGAAGCCGGAATTAACTTGGCTGCTATATATATAGCATGGTTAAAAGGAGAAGACAGTGAAAATTTAGCGCAATATAATCACTATAAAGAAAACATAATGTTCGCTAAATGTGATAGACTCATAGAACTATCGAGAAATAAAATTTATGATATATAATTAATAAAGAGACCTCTTCTATTTACCGATATTTAAATACTAAATGGAAATAAAAAACACCCCCTTTACCGCAAATACTTTTCAGGAAATTTGGAAAAAACACTTTATTTCTAATAAACCCGTAAGAACATTTAATTTCATTGATGATATAAATTTTTATAAGAGTCGTTTTTCTTTTTTTGTTAATATTGGAAAGAATTTGACCAAAGGAAATACTTATAGAATCAATAATTATGAAGATTTCAAAAATAATACTTTTATAATTTATGATGTTTTACCGCATTTACGAAGAGAACGAAATAATCTCCCTGATAATATTGGTGTATTTAAATCAAAGCAATACCCTGGTTATTTAATACACTTAGATGAATTTAAAAATATAGATGATTATTTATTAAAGACTTTTAGTAAGAATACCAGAATGAAAATGCGCAAATTCACGAGGCGGTTAGATGAGTGTTTTAATATCTCTACTAAAATGTATTTTGGACATATCGATAAAGCTGATTATGATGAAGTATTTAAAAAGTTTATGATTTTATTGGAAAAAAGATATTCCGAAAAACAGATTTCATACAACAACATGCAACCATTTGAGTGGAATTTTTATAAAGAAGTAGCTTACCCATTGATATTAGAAGAAAAAGCATCTTTGTTTGTTGTTTATGACAAAGAAACCCCTATTGCCATTACTTATAATTACCATACAGAAGACGCTGTAATAGATGCCATTACTGTTTTTGATACAGACTATTCTAAATTTAATATTGGGTACGTAAATAATCTAAAAATTCTTAATTGGTGCTTCGATAATAATTTAAAAATACTAGATTTTTCTAAAGGTTATTTCGATTACAAAAAAAGAATGTGTACCCTCCAGTATGATTTTGAATATCATATCATTTATGATAGAAAATCTATTATATCTAAACTGACGGCATATATTTTATATATTTTTTATGAATTTAAAACTTATTTAAGAAGCAAAAAATTAAATGAGAAATTTCATAAAATCACTTATAATCTTAAAAAAAAGAAACATTTAAATCCAAAAAGAGAAGTTGAAATAATTAAATTGGATAAACTACCGAACCCAAAAGAATTAAATAAAATTGACATAAAAAAGGAGATTAGTTATGATTTTTTAACAAAATATGTAAACGACTTTCTATATCTTGTTGTGAAACCTTATAATCAAATTGAATCGTTTCAAGTCAATAATATGGCAAACACCTATATTCTATCATGCGATTCTCTCACTCAGCAAATAAAATTCATAAAATAACATGATGGAAAAGTTGTTTTTAAATAAGTTATATGGATAAAAAAATCATAATGATACTTGAAGATAGCGCTTATGCAAGAATGGTTTATACCAGCCTTAAAAACGATTTTAATATTGATCATATAATAATTGATAATGGGCAAGGGTTTTTAAAGCTTTTAAAAAAAAGAATTAAAAAGCTGGGGGTTATTCATGTTATTGGGCAAGTATTATTTAGAATCATACTTGTACCCTACATAAATTTTTCTGCAAAAGATAGGATTGCTAATATCTTAGAGGTTAATGATATTAAAGATACTACCATTGAAAAAAACAAATTTACTGCAGTTAAATCTGTCAACTCAGATGAAGGGCATGAATTGTTAATAAAATTAAACCCAGATATAGTTATTATTGTCAGTCATAGGATTTTGTCTAAAAAGACACTTGAATTAACAAAAGCAAAATTCATCAATATTCATTCCGGAATAACACCTAAATATAGAGGCTTGCATGGGGGCTATTGGGCTTTAATAAATAAAGACATGGAAAACTGTGGTGTAACAGTTCACTTTGTAGATGAGGGTATTGATACCGGAAATATCCTATATCAAGATATCATTACAGACAGTATAAATTCAAAAGACAATTTCATGACTTATACTTATCTACAATTGGCAAAAGCGCTACCCTTGTTAAAAAAAGCAATTCGAGATATACAGTCAAATAATATCATTCCTAAAGTTAGCGCAAAACATCAAATTAACAATAAGCTTTTTTTTCACCCAACACTTTGGTTTTACCTATATTACAGATGGTTTAAAGGGGTTAAGTAGCATATCCCTTTAAACTTCAATTTCTTTCTTAACAGTATTTATTAAATCACCAATGTTTTCCATAGACATTAAATCCATTAGTTTAAATTTAATATTAAAGGATTTTTCTACTTCATTAATAATAAGCAAGTGCGTAATAGATTCCCATCCATCTACATCTTTTGCTGTTGTCCTTTCATTTAGTTCGAACTTATCATGCTCTAATATTTTTACAAAGGACTCTTTAATAACAACTAAAATTTCTTCTTGATTCATTTTCTATTTAATTATCATATGTCTTAATTGATTTCTATCTATTTTCCCATTTTTATTATGAGGAAAATTATCAATAAAAAACACTTTATTTGGAACCATATAATCTACAAGTTTTGAACTCAGATGTTTAAATAAATTTTCAGTATCAAATTTAGAACTTTCTATAACGAGCACAAGTTCATCATTATTACTAGAGTTTTTTACATCTATAACAAGACTATTTTTTAATTTTGTAGACTCATGATTTCTAGCATGATACTCCACCTCTCCTAATTCAACCCTATAACCACCAATTTTTACTTGAAAATCTTTTCTTCCAACATACATATAATACCCATTATCATCTCTAACGCATAAATCTCCAGTTCTGTAAAATCGTTTTATACTACCTAAATCTGTTTTATGCATGAAAAATGAAGATGCATTCAGTTTATCATTTTTCCAATATCCAGAAGTGAGTTGATTACCTGCTAAGCACAACTCCCCTTCTAAGTTATCAGAAATCACATTATCATCATCATCTAATAATAAATAATCTACATTTTCAAAAGGCTTCCCTATTGATAAAACACCATTATAGGATTTGTTATTTTGATTTGTATTATAAGTATAATATCCACTACATACTGTAAACTCTGTTGGTCCATAGTGGTTTAAAATTTTACTATTTGGTATGCATTTAACCCATTCATCAACAATATCTTCATATAACTTCTCTCCTCCAAAAATACAATAGCGTACTGAAGGTGCATGTATTTCAGGAAAATAGGGTCTTAAATAATAGATTATTGACGGCACCATTTTTAACACAGTAAGCTTATGTTTTTCCAAAAGCTTGAATACATAAAAATATTTTATAACATTTGAAGACACTGTATACGAGCATGCACCAACTAAAAGCGCCGGTAAAAGAGCCGTTAGCGATGCATCAAATGTCAAATCATACATTTGAAGACACCTATCAGACGCATTCAATTTATACTCGTCATCATTATCTAGTTCTGTAAAAAGTGCATTTAAATTTTCAAAACTTACGGGAATGCCCTTTGGTTTTCCTGTACTACCACTAGTAAACAACACATAAGCTATACTTTTTTTATCAAATTTAATAGGTTCAAATAATGAATTAGGAGTGCTTTTTGTTTCATTTATATTACATACCGTAAATGAATTAAATCCTGTTTTTGGAGAAGAATCAAAAACATAACTCACATCAATTGAATTTAATATGGCTTCATTTCTGCTTATTGGAGCCGTTGGATCTATTGGGACATATGCTTTTCCCTCCATCCATACTGAAAATATTGTAGCATAGGTTTCTAAATCATTATTAGCAACCAACCCAATATACTTTTGATTATCACTAATAGTATCGGCTATAATTTTTCTGATTTTTATAATGCATGCTAATAGATCTTTATAAGTATAAAAGGCATCATTTATACAGAAAACATGCTTTTCTTTATTTTGGACAAAAGCGTCATATAAGCTGTAAATCAAGTTCATAAAACCATTGAATTAGAGAAAATTACCGTCTTGATCATTTATAATGGCATTTGCCATATCTGTACCAACATCATTATGAATAAGAGAAAACAACTGTTTGGCATCCGTATACACTGTTAAGTATTTACTTTTTATTCGTTGTCCTAACATACTGTTTTCAGTTTGAAGCAATGTACATTTTTCTTTTATAAAATTCGTAATCAACGCATCTACGCAGTAATCAAAATTGTCGTCATTAGCACAAAAATATCGTACTGTAAACCTCTTTCCTGATACGAATCCAGATATAAACCCAATAATATCATTTTCCTTCTTAACTAGAAAATTTAAATTATATATTTTATTAGAAATACTACCGAGCAAACAATTATAATTTGGATTCCTTGCTTTATCGCTTACAACGTGATATTGATTATTGCTTATTTGCCAATTAATATAATCTTGTGTTTTTAGTATAACATCATGAGTACAGTGCTTTTCAATAAAATCCCAAGTATTTTTATCTACTGAAGAAATATATTCAATCTCTAAATTCTGAGTTCTTTTTTTAGTCTTTAATGTATTAATTACTGAAATTACTTTGCGTGAAAATACATCAAGAACTTTCAATAAAGGCGCTATCTTTTTAAGACTTTTCTTTTTATAGGCCAGAATATCATAGTTAAAGCTAAAAATGAGGATGTATCGTTTTCTTTCAGAAAATTTAGTGAATGGTTGTTTTTCATAATACGCCTTAGTATTATCGCCCAAAAACTTTATAACCACTTGATTATTACATTCTTTTAACGATATGCTTTTAGTGTAAGTTGGAAGAATGGTGTCTTTATATGCATTAGACGCCCACCATCTTTGACTCCAGAATATTTTTTTTACATCACCAGCTTTATTTTCAATCCAATCTGGAACTAAAGCAACAAAAGCCACAAGGGTATGATTTTCGTAACCTAGAATTGCCAATATATCATCATCTTCAGCGCGATTGTTTTCAAGCAACCATCTTGCCTTGTTTTTTGAAAAAGGGGCTACATAAGAATTGCTCCAGTACTTGTTATCACTGATTGCTTCTCTGAGAGTATTTTTGGTTAAAGTTATAACCTCAAGGTTATTATTCATTAAAAGTATGTATGTTATATGTAAGAATTAATCATTTTATAGCTTAATCATCATAGAAAGCCAAGATAAATTCATTATTTGAGATTTGACAAAAAAAAAAGCGATATCTTAATAAATATATCTTAAACAGTGTTTAGGTATAATAG
>JAHDDQ010000114.1:0-4051 GCA_020629275.1 Tenacibaculum sp.
ATGAAAAAAATAATCCTACCACTATTCTTAATGGTGGTCATATCAACGAGCTTGTTAGCACAAGTCAGAAAAAATGCCTTTGTGATAGAGAGTAGTTTTAATTATTCTAATTTAGTAACAGGAGAAGGTTCTGCCTTAGAGCATGAATCCCAAGGTCAAATTATTTTTACTGATCCTGACATTGAAGTAAACTTTTTAGATGATGTATATCGAGGTGAAGAATCAAATATGTTAGGTTCTTTTGGTGTTGGGTATAGTCTTTCAAATAAAGATATTATAGGTGTTTCTTTTGGGATAAACCGCCAGAAGAATTTAACAGCTTTTGACTATTTTGAGACAGACCCGATGACTAATTCAAGGACACTCGTTCGAACAACTTTTAGAGAAGAAACCACACATTCAAATTTATATGGGTTAAATTACAGACGATTGTTCGCTCTAGGTGATCGTTTTTTTATAGCTCCCAAAATAGCTGTTTTCTACGAACAAGAAGTTACTAGATCAAGAAGTGCTCTTTTTAATCCTCTAATAGGTGATGTAGTAACAGATTTAGCTAATAACATTAAAATTTTGAATGCTTTTTGGAAAGTAGAATTATCTGCTTCGTTTTTGTATCAAATCAATAACTGGTTTGGTGTTCAAGCTAAGGTATTTAGAAGTAGTATAAGAACGAATTACAAAGATACTCGATTTACCTTTGATCCACGCTTACTAGATAAAAGAAAGGTAAATATTGATGCCAACCCACTAAACTGGGAAATAGGAATATTTATAGTACTAGGAGGTCAAGATAAAGTAAACTAATATGAAAAAGATATTTATAATTACTATTGGTTTTATATTGATGTTTGATATAGTTTCTGCACAAATTGGGAAAGGTGATATTATATTTGAACCTTATTTTAGCTTTGTAGCAGAAGAATTACCTACTGACGATCCTTTTGAGCCAAGTTTACCTGTAAATGAGTCAAATTTAAGTGCGAAATTACAGTTAGGTTACGCTATTTCTGATAAGACAATAATCGGAATAATTGCAGGTTATTCATTTTACCATGAAGAACCAGTTTATATGGAAGTAAATTCAGGAGAAACTGGAGTTACTGTTTTTTCAACTCAACCTCAACCTGATATTAAGTTCAGAGATGTCTCATTAGGGGCATATATTGGGCGAATAGTATCGCTTTCCGATAAATTTTCTGTTATTCCTCGATTGAGTATTTGGCACGAAAACCATATTGACACTCGTACTACGGATGATCGGATAGACAATAAAACTATTTCCAACTACATCGGGTTTGAATTATCTGGTTCACTCCTCTATCAAGTTAATAACTGGTTAAACCTCCAAGCTAAATTGGTTTCGGGTAATTTTCTATCTATATACGACGAAACAGGAGCTAGATTTATAACTACAAGAAAGGAAACGAATATTGGTATTAATCCGTTAAACTGGGAGTTTGGGGTAATGTTCTTATTCTAGTAAAAACCATATTAAAGTTAAAACGAAGATTTATAGGTTATAATGTTTTCTCTGAAAAAATATGCATTTGAAGAACCTAAATCTACCATTTTATTAAGTATCCAAATAAAGTTGTCTATCAACCCTTTATCCCTTTTTATTACAGATATATGATTATAAAAAAGCCTTTTAATCAATCTCTCCGAAGATGAACCAATTAGAGCGTTAGTTCTATGAGGGTTTTCTTTAATAATATCTACTATGACGTTTACTCCATCAGGTAAAAAAATCTCTTCTCCAATATTTGAAAACACATCAATTATCACCTTTATATTGTCTTGCCCAAAACTCCTAATCATTTCATGATAGAAATCTTTTTGATTAGTAAGTGGTGACCAATTTCTAGCATCCTCATTCCAACTGATTCCTAGCAATAGGATAGAATTTAAGCTATTACTCTCAAATCTATCTGATTTCTTAAAAACATATTTCCACAACGTCCAAAAGTTTTTGATATAAAACTCTTTTTCATTTTCTGATCTAGAAGTAATTTTATCTAGCTGAATAATCATATTCTTAAAAATATCTACTACAAACTTATTAGCATCTATACCTGAATGTTGTCTTTGAAATTTTGAAGGACTTATAATTGGTTTAAGTACTATATTTATAATGTCTTTAGAATCTACAATATCCAATCTTAGTAAAGCATTAGATACGTATTCTTGGATTTGATAAACATATTCATAATTTAGCTTTCTACTCTCTTTATCTCTAGAGTTATAACCATAATCTTCTTCGATATTCATATCATTCAAAACTAAATCAGAAAAATGATTAATGTATTCTTTACATAGAGAATTGCTAGAGTTATAAGGTATTACCAAAAAAGCTTTTACTAAAGTATGAACATCGTATTCTTCAAAATTGAGCGACTTTATGCCTATGTCATAATTTTCTTTAAATAGTATATTTGTTATAAAAATTTGCTCCTTTTCCTTTGCATATTTTATTTTTTCAGAATCTCTATAGCTGTAACGTATTGGATTCTTAAACCTAAATTTAGCATAATTTATAATCGTTATCCATATTTGTTGAGATTCTATCGGAAAGGTTAACCAAAATGTACTTCTCAGATAATTAGAAATTCCCTCTATTTCATGTTTATGATATGTTTTAATTATGATATTCGTAAGTGATAGTAATAGTATATTTTTTTGATCTGTATTTTTTATAGTGTATAGAAGCAAATGAAAAGAAGACAACACAACATCTTTTTCTAGCATTGTGTATTGCCTTGGAAGATCACTAGACATATTACCTTCAATAGCTTTTATGGTATCAAATAAAATATTAAAACACCAACTTCTCTGTTCATCATCTATATCATTTCTATAATCCCTTAGACCAATAACCGCCAAGGTTATTGGTTTATCGAACATGAACTCAAAGCTTTCTTTCTTACAGTAATACAGATAACAATCATTCCATTTTAAAAGGCAGTTTTTATCTTTATCTTCATATGCTTCTGTCAAAAAAGATGTGAAATTTATGGATGTTTGTTGCATATCAGTTTGATCTTTATTTGATTCAACGACCTCTTTTATTTCATTAGAATATTTAGGCTGAATAATAAAGCCACCTATTTTTTTATTATATTCTGATGATTCCCAGTTTCTTAGATCAATTTCACTCAATGTCTTTTTCCAATAAAAATCTTGATCTATTTGACGCTCTTTAAGAAGGTCAAAAAGTTTAAATATTTTATCGTTCAAAATTCTTATATTAAATTGGTAATCAAGTACAAAATTACTTAGCCCCCTAGTATATTTTTTTCTATGTGGTAATTGATTAGAATTATATCTTTCTTTTTGAGCAAACGGAATTTTGAAATCGACTGGAGCTAAAGCACCTGATTCTCTTACTACTCTTTGCAAATCCCATTCATAAAACTCCTTCGCTGAAATTAAGGGAATTAATAGTTCTTCAACCTCCTCAGGATAAGCCATAGCAATATTGGTTAGAACAGAAGTTGTAGACACATTATTGCTGTGACGAAGCAAATGCAGAATACAGAATTTAAGAATTTCTCTACCAGTTTCATTTTTCAAACTTGCAATTTCCAATAGGTATTTTTCGAGTCCCATAAGAATCGACTCTATGCCATAATGTGTTACTGATAAGCCTCTGTATGCTACCCATAAATCCCAATTCCCCCATTGCTCTATAATTTCTTCATTCGGTAAGACAACTTTCACTTTTGACATTTCACGCTTATGAGAATGTTGAGAACCTATATAAAATTGAACAGAATAATTTAAGAACTCTGTTATAAATTGTAGCCCAATTAATAAATGGTAATTAAGCAAATGGTAAATTGGTGTTTTATAAATTCCTGATGGTGAAAAATCTCTACTAAAAGAAAACCCCCAACACTCATCATCATTTAGTACGCTTGGGGTATCATATGCGAAGGCATCTTCTGGAGCTTTATCTTTTTTTAATTTCCAATTCTCCCAAATTAACTCAACGACTAAATTAGGAAGTTCCTTTACTAATCCTTGATTACCTAAACCAGACAATGCAATATCT
>JAHDDQ010000114.1:4061-11721 GCA_020629275.1 Tenacibaculum sp.
CCCCAAGAATTCTCAATTTTTTTAGTAGTAGCCTTTCTCACTAATGCAGTTACTTCTATTTTACTAACACTTGTTAGTCTGAACAAAAGTGAAATAAGTTGTTCAATTTTATTTGACAATAAATCTTCTTTCCAAAAGGTATCTTCTTTTTCAATTTCTTCAAAATAGTAAAGAATGATATTTTTACCAGAAACCAATTCAGACTCCTCTACTGACTTATCAAAAAGTAACCTGTATTCCCAGTCAAGAAGTAGATTGATGACTGAAAATCTAATAGAACTAAGTTGTGATTTATTTTGATCACAAAACGATAGTATTTCTTTCCAACCAGAACCAACAGGTATGAGAATTCCTGACTTATTTTTACTTAAATAATTTTCTTTGCAGGCTGTTCTAATCAAATGAATACACCTATTCAAAAGACTAGCTTCTTTTTCAAGAAGTTCCTTTTCGAAGGATTGAAAAAAACTCTGATTGTTTTCTGATTTAAAAATCGCAATTAATATTTCATCACTCCAATACCTTTCTATTGTAGAATCATTAATTGAAGCTAAAACCAATCTACTTATTTTTGAAGCATCTGTTTCTAACAAATTCTCTACCCAAAGTCTAAAAGCTCTACGAATCGCAGGCTCTGTACTGAGGTTGTTGAATAATTTCTTTGGATGGAGATAATCATCGTTTATTGATGAAATATATTTAACTAAAGCCCAGTCTTCTAAAATATCATGAGTAGGAGAATACTTACCATGTCCTTCATCTTGAAAAATAATTTCATCTTTTTCTAGTATATCAATTACTTCGTCATCAATATTAGATGGCTTTGTAAATAACCTCATCTCTTTAGCTCTTTTAACAGCTATTCCAATAAACGCTCTTTCTCTTTTTGAAGGTAAACCTCTTAATCTATTTGGATTATCTCTCACTAAATTATCCCATAAGGTATCTTTAAATTCGGTAATCGTTAAATCCTCAAACTTATCATTACTTTTGCTAAGTGAAGTAATAGCAAAATCTAAATATTTAGGGCATTTAAGTAAGCTCCTGATCTTTTTATTTTTAACTATTCCTTGTAACTCAGGATATTCTGTTAAAATCAAATCATACTCTTCTTTCACTAAGGATTCTATTTCGACAATAGATAGCGAGTCTTGATTAATACCAAACTTCTGAATAATTAGATCGACAGCAAATCTTCTTGTAGTTCCAATAAGTTTAATATCAGGATAATTTTTTAATACAGATAAAAGCTGCTTAAAAGAATTTTCTGGATCACCTTCGAGTAACTTTTCCAAACTATCAACTATAATTAATTTACTTTTTATAAGTGAGATACAAGAAAAAACATCGTGTATACTTTCATTTATACCTAGACTAGAAAAGACATTTGCTATGTGAGGAACATTAAACTGGTCAGCTCTAAAAACAAAACAGCTAGAAAACGAGAAATGATTTTTAATTAAATCTTTTATTGCTGCTGATTTGCCAACACCTGGTTTCCCTGTAATGATAGTAAATTGTTGACTATTTATAGACTCTAATATATAAGTCTCGGATTGCTTTCTATCCAAATGAAATGTACCAATAGTATTTTTTATCGGATTTATAATAGCAAGGCTATCACTTTTTAATTTTTCAATAGATTTAAAATATGAAATTATATTATTCGGGTCAAAATGCTTATACAATGGTTGTTTTGTGATACTTTCTTCTGTAACACTGCCTCCATCCTTATTTAACAAGGATATATAAGATAAAATATCATTCCATATTTCCTTCTCATTACAGCATGATTCTTGATTTTTTGAAAGTTTAATTAGATTTAGAAAATAAGCTTCATCTACACTGTCAGTAACAAGGAAATCATACTCTAAAAAACTCACACATTTTAAAAATTCATACAATTCGGTATCACTAATGCTTTCTCTATTATTAGCTAAATTTAAACTAGCCCTAAATGTATCAAGAACTTCTTTCTTATTGGCTACTCTATCAACCTCGGATAAAAAATCTTGAACAGTAGCATGACTGTTAGACCAACTTAAAACAGACCTAACGTGATTCCTTTCTTTGTTAGTTAATCCATTTTTGATAAGCAACAACCTATCCTTGTCTTTATCAAAGGAATCTTTATTGAAATCTTCCCAGAAAGCCTTTAATACTTCATTAAACTTTTCATTTTTAGACGAAAATGTAAGGTTAGATTTAATCTGAGCAAGTAATCTATGTCTACCAAGATCAGATTTTGCCACTATTAGTAAATCATCAGTTTTATCCCCTTTTCTCGTTACTTGAAAAGCTATCTCAATTACCTTATTACTCGGTATCGTCGGAGCATTTCCCCTAATTATCAAAGTCGTAAGAAATGCTGCTTGAACATACTGCTCAAAATTAGTTCCTCCTCCTCCCATTTGATATACACTACCTTGTTTAGACATAATTGCTGAAGTTTTCTAAAATCTTATAATTTTTATTGATCTACACTATTTTTTAAAAGCTATTCGAGAAATTGCATCTTTATTATAGATCGTTGTTGGACTCCTCTACTTCGTCATAAAGAAATATATAGTTTTGCGTAGAACCGATATAATGAGTTATGGAGTCTGTAGAAATTTCGGTTTGTTCAAATAAAAAAGAAATATGAATGTCGGATTCACCATTCTTTACTTCTTGTACTTTGCAACTGTTTTTCAAAGAATAAAAAATACTCATAAAAAAGAAGATTACGATCAAAATCGTAGCATTTCTTATGCTCTGATTTTCTCGAAAAAAACTGTGCATAAGGA
This sequence comes from Tenacibaculum sp., assembly GCA_020629275.1. Taxonomy (GTDB): domain Bacteria; phylum Bacteroidota; class Bacteroidia; order Flavobacteriales; family Flavobacteriaceae; genus Polaribacter. The sequence goes on from JAHDDQ010000114.1 coordinate 6,848, forward strand.
GTCCAAAAAATGTAGTCCAGAAACCAAGAATGATAATCAGTATATCGGGGTCTTCACATATATCTGAAAAAGGTAGAATAATTATAGTAAATGCTAGCGTAAATAAAAAAAAGGCAACTAAAGAATGCTTAAAGAGATCGAATATTGTTCTGATTTTATTGCTAAATGACAATTCTTTCATTCTTGACCATTTTAAATTATTAATTTTATCTGCCAAAGAATTTTCATGCTTTATACCAATTTCTGGTAGTATTACAACATGCCTTCCTCTTAAAAAGACAGCCCAAACGAAGATGCCAACAATGAATATAAACGTTGAAAGGATGAAAAATGAATATATCTTGGGTAAGAAAGAAAAGATAATTTCACTACTATTTAAATATGGATAAATATTAATCCCGAAAAAGAGGTAATAAGAATACAAATCAAAAAATCCGAATAGAATAAGCAGTACAGAAAACAAGGGGAATAATTTAGTTAGACTTTCAAATTTATTGGTATTCATGTCAGATGGCGTTAGTTTTCTACAATAAAAGAATGTTGATATAAATACTATTCAAAATGTGAACCACTCCTCTACTTAATTAGCCACTTATTAAACATTAACAACTATTAATAAACATTAAAAACAGTACAGTAAGGCAAAATTAGCCACAAGCAACATACCTTTATTAATGTATTAAGTACCTTTTTTAATAAAATAACCAACGCTCCTCTACCGCTATTAAGGATTAATAAATACTTTATTTAGTAGAAAGTATTGCAATCAAAGGCAAAAAGTAGAACCTTAATTAAGGAGCTTAATTAATGGTAAATATAGCACTTATTTAGTGCTTAATAACCATTACATTAAACATTAAAATCCTTTGCATATAGGGGGAAAATCCTTGAGATAAACAAGAGTTATCACTTTACTTTATGAAAAAATAATGATTCGTACAAATGAAGCAATTTTATTGCTAAACACATCTGCACCAACTTTCTATAAACGGGTTAAAAAGATGGGGATTGATTTGATTAGTAAAAAAACAGCAACGGGAAAAGCTAGTTTAATCAGAAGTGATGATTTGGATGATTTGGCGAAAGCCATGTGAAGAATCATAAAAACAGAGGAGGGGAGTCGCAATAATGCTCATACCGATGAACCAAAGAAAGTTACACCTAATCCTGATTTAGAATTGCTGAAAGAGTTAAGCGATCTAAAAGTAGAAAAAACATCTCTTTCGTCTAAAGTAGAGGAGTATTCAGGTTATGTCGAATTGTACAAACAACAATTAGCAGTTCGTGAAAAATCCGTCGCTCAATTAGAAGAAGAAAGAAAAAGTATGTATGCCCAAATTATCAAAGTGCAAGTTAGTCTAGGAACATACAAAGTACTTTTCTTTACAATTTTGGGAGTTTTAGCACTTTTTTCGATACTATTTGGACTTAAAATTATCCAGTTAGGTTAATAAATGCTAAAAAAGCCCTGTAAGTGGCGTTTTTACCAAAAAGAATGATGAAAAGCTAAACTCTAGAAAGCATCTTATTTAAGGGGTAAATTAAGGTTTTTAAACCAAAATACAACAAATGGAAAGTCTTATAGTTGTTTTATCTTATTATACTTATGTTACTTATATGCCTTATAAAACCGCTTATTTAAGGGCTTTTTGATGTCTAAAAACACCATATTTAGGGTCAATAACACCAAATGTAGGGTGTAAAACTACATTTTACTACCCAGAAAACACCAAAAATAAGGTCGCTTATAATCCAAAACACCATAATTAGGGTTAATGAAGCCGAAATACAAAAAAACTACCATCTAAAACGCCAGTTGTTATGTGATGTAGTTTTTATATCTTCTCCGAACGTATGTCTAAAAAGAAAGCGATTGTAAAGAAAAGTAACCAATTGGTGAATGCTAGATTTGATTTTTCTGTTTCGGAAATCAGACTTTTCACTTTGATGGTATCTCAAATCTCTAATGATGACGAGGATTTTCAAAAATATAAAATCCCTGTACAAGAGTTCATCAAAACCTTCAATATCAAAAATAAGAACATTTATAAGGAATTAGAAGACATAACAGACGGTCTTATCAAGAAGATTATCAAAATACCAGTAGAGGAGTGAGGAATCGAAAAATTATTTAAAACAACATTGGTAAATAGTTTCAAATATAATTTAGATGGTACTGGTATCATTGAGGCAACCTTTCATCCTGATTTAAAGCCTTATCTGCTTCAACTAAAGAACAGATTTCTAATGTATGACATGAAACATGTCCTCAATATTAGTAGTAGTAATTCTATTCGTATGTACGAACTACTTAAAGCGTTTGAAGGAATTGGGAAAAGAACCTTTGAAATTTCTGAATTAAAAGAAATTTTAGGTGTCGAAGACAAGTATAATCATCGTTATTACAATTTCAAAAAGAGGATTATCCTACAAGCTCAAAAGGATTTGGCAGAGCATACTGATATTTGTTTTACTATCAAAGAAACGAAGTTGCCAGGAACAAAAAAGGTCGATAAAATTACTTTTTTTATCGTTTCTAATCTTAAAAAAGATGTTGCCAAAAAGAGGGATTCATCTGTTCAGAAACCTTTATTTGAAGCGGATGAAGGTATGTTGAAGGGTGGTTTAAAAAGGTTAAATAAGTACAAGTTTTCACCTGTAATTATAGAAAAGGAAATACTTGGTAAATATGATGCCGATTACATTGAAAGTACATTAAAACATTGCGAAAACTATTTTAAGCAATCTAATATCCCGAACAAGGAAGGGTTTATTTTGACAGCTTTGAGTAAGAAATATTATGTAGACGAAATTCTAAAAGAAAAGAATAAAGCAGAGGAGCGTGCTAAAAAGAAACAACAATCTATCCAAGAAGGAGACCTCAAACAAAAGTACCATGAATATATCTTGGAGCAAGTCGAAATAGCTAAAAACAAGTTGTCATCCAATAAATTAGAGCAACTTAAAGTTGATTTCTTGGAGAAAATGAAGGATAATTCTTTCTTTACGACAGCACTTAATGCTTATGGTTTCGAGCATAAAATCATCAATGGACAACGACAATTATTCTTACGTGACAGGCTGTTAAGTTCAGAACAGAAGAGTTATGAAATATTTGTTGACAGTCTCTAATTATTTTTGTTTTATCTTAAAAGAACGAACGTTCTTTTTCTCTTGCAATTTCATTTTTATTTCATATATCATAGCTTCACCAAAATAATGAACCATGAAGGAGCTAAGTGAATTGGCGGAAATTCAAGTGAAATACACTAGTCCCATTTCCGCCGATGATAGTGTTCAGGTGAAATCAAGCGCAGATATTTACAATGCTGTTCATCCACTTTGGGATAAGGATATGATTGCTTACCAAGAAGCATTTTTATTATTGCTTTTAAATCGAGCAAATATCATTATTGGCTATCGTTGGATTTCATTTGGAGGAATGTCGGCTACTGTTGTGGATGCTAAACACATATTTGGGATCGCCCTAAAATGTGCTGCAAGCAGCATAGCAATTTGTCATAATCACCCATCATCGAATGAAAAGCCTAGTGTAGCAGATATTGATCTAACCCGTCAATTCCAAAAAGGAGCAGACTTGTTAAATATTGCGTTTTTAGATCATCTAATTATTACACCTGATTCAACTTATTATTCGTTTGCTGATGAGGGATTATTGTAACCGTTGTAGCCTAAGTTTTACTTAGGCTCTCTTTTAGTCAAATTATTTATCTGTATTTATTGGTATGACCTTTAACATCAATATACATAGAGCAAATAAAGTAGTTCCCGTTCAGCGAAATCTTGAAAAGCAGCAAAGGGCTAAATCCCTTTTGGCTGCTTTAAATGAACTTCCGATTAGTTGGTGAACAGAGGAAGATAAACTCAATTTTGCTAGAATCCAAGTCTTAAAAGAAGAAGAGGAGTGGCAAAATCGAGAAATTCTATCTTCTAATAGTAAATCTCAACTGGTCGATACCATACAAGTCATTCAAAAGCAATTGATTCAGTATAAAAGGCTTAATTCCTTATGGAAAGCTCTTTTAAAAAAAGAAAAAAGGGCAATAGAGGAGTGAAAGGCAATTGAAACTAACAATTATTGTTTAGAATGTTTTGGGGAAATCATAGCCCCATACTTACCCGAAAAATACCAAAATATAGAAGAATTGATTACGATTTTTCAATATTCTGAACTTAATAATAAGGAATGGAATGATACGTTTACGGCAGAAGAATCTAACTTGCTAAAATCAGCTATTCAGTACGTTTTTGAGAAATTAATTGCTCAACTAGAACAAGAAGAATCAATCAAAAAAGGACATAAAGATTTACAGACTTTCTAAATTACCAATGGTCAGAAAATGAAAATTGAGTGCATCACAACCTTTTGAAAAAGGCTTTACGGCATTCCAAAACCAATGATATGGAGTTGCAAATGTATTTGATGACTTCTTAAAGTTGACGCTTATTACTCTGCTGAATAATAATATTGCCACCAACAATGATATAGAAAGAAAAAACACTAGGGAAGCGGAGTATTTAAAAATCATAGGAAAATATCAAAAAGAACTGATCTATGTTTTCCCTCAACTCTTAGCTGATATGATATTATTAACGGAAGAAGATAAGAACAATAGAGGAGGTGACTATTTAGGCGAATTTTATCAAAGTCATGTTACTTTTGGAGAAAACGGACAGTTTTTCACACCAACTCATGTTTCTGATATGATTGCTCAAATACTGACCCCAAAAGAAGGAGCAACAGTTGCTGATCCTTGTTGTGGTAGTGGAAGAATGTTATTATCAGCTTTAAAAACAGAAAAAGATATTACCGTTTTTGGGTCTGATATTGATAGCAGATGTGTTGCTATGAC
>JAHDDQ010000115.1 GCA_020629275.1 Tenacibaculum sp.
TAGCAGACTAGCAGGTTTTGTATATTCAGAGCAAGAGCTCACTAATTTTCTTAACCGTTCGAATCTTCAAGAAGAAGCACATAGTAAAAAACTAGCCACGTATTCAAAAGGAATGCGCCAAAAGGTTGGAATAGCAATTGCGCTGGCTAAGAACGCTGCCTATATTCTTATGGACGAACCAACCTCAGGTTTGGATCCTAAAGCATCTGTAGAATTCGCAAATACATGTAAAGATTTATCGGCCAACGGAGTGGGGATTTTTATGGCGACACACGATATTTTTAATGCAGTAAATATAGGCTCTAGAATTGGAATTATGAAAGAGGGGAACTTAATTCATACTACGGAGACCACAAAAATTACAGCACAAGAATTACAAGATTTATACATTAAAACAATATAATAAGCATTAATACAACCAAAAATGAATTTTAAAAACATAGTATTTGTTATTCTTTTTATAACAGTACAATTCGGGGTTTCACAATCTAAAATTACAGGGAAAGTTTTAGATTCTAATAATTCTCCAATAACAGGAGCTAGTGTGATTATAACAGATAAATCACAAGAACGTAAGGGAACATCATCAGATTTAGAAGGGAATTTCAGCCTTCAAGTAAGCGAGGCAGGAACGTACAATTTACAAATTACATTTGTTGGTTTTGAGTCTTATAAGAGAGAGATAAACATAATTAATGATAAAGATACCGTAATAGGAGAAATCGTATTAAAAGAGTCGGCAGAGTTATTGCAGTCTGTTGAAATCGTAGGTAGAAAGCGCCAAGATTACAATAGCGATTATTCTTTTTCAGCAACGAAAGTAGCCATAAAAAATAAAGAGTTACCTCAATCTGTTGCCACTGTAACAAAAGAATTAATGGACGATAAAGTAGCGTTTCAATTATCTGATGCTGTTAAAGGCATAAGTAGTGTTACACCAGTAAGTATGTATAACCACTTTAATATAAGAGGAATTACGCAAAATGAAGAAGGACAAGTAATAAACGGAATGCGTACACGTCAGCATTATTTCTTGCAGCCGTTAACTCAGAATATAGAAAGAGTGGAAGTAGTAAAAGGACCAAGTTCAGTTACTTTTGCCAGTGCAGACCCAGGAGGTACTGTTAATATGGTTACTAAGAAACCATTAGCAGAAAACAGAAAAGAAGTTACTTTTGGAGTGGGAAGCTTTAATACTATTCGAGGAGGTTTAGATTTTACAGGACCGTTAAATGAGGAAAAAACACTTTTATACCGTGTTAATGCAGCTGTTCAACAAGCAAAATCATTCAGAGATTTAGTGCAGAATGACGCCTTATTAATATCTCCTTCTTTCAGTTACTTACCAAACGATAAAACATCTGTAAATGTTGAAATGATTTACAGTAATTCTTCGGGTAATTTAGATAGAGGTCAGCCAGTTTACGATCAGGTAGATGGTGAGTATGATTTATTCAGTACACCCACTTCAACGAATATAGCAGCATCAAACGATTTTAATAATACTAACGAACTTCTTATTACTACAAGTTTTAGTCATCGTTTTACTGATAAAATTCAGTTAAATGCAAAATATATGAAGCAAACTTGGAATGAAGATTTACAAGAGCACAGAGCAAATGGTTTTATTTCTGATGTTGATGGAAATACAATTTCAAATTTAGTAAGATTTCGTTATGCAGAAAGAAAACAATCTTGGAACACTGATAATATAACAGCATTTTTAACATTTGATCTTAACTTTGGTAAGTACGATAGTAAGTTTGTAGTTGGATATGATTTACATCGATTTGATAAAGTTATAGGAAGTGGCATTAACCAAGCAAGAGGTTATTTAAAGGATAATGATGGAAATTCAATAACAGAGATGTATGGAGATATAGAAATTTTAAGTCCAGCCGCTGGTTATTTTGACCTTACCAATCCTTCAAATATTATAAGAAATACAAATGCTTATAATTTATCCTCTGGAGCTATAACACCTCAATTATTACAAACACATGGAGCTTACATTCAGAATGTAACAAAAATAGAAGATTTTACCTTACTTTTTAGTTTACGAAACGAATGGTTTACAGATGATTATAATTATGCTTCAACAGAAGGAAGTGTTAGTAAGTTTACTGCATTAATTCCTAGAGTAGGTTTATCTTATGAAATTAACGATAAATTAAATGTTTACGGAACTTATTTAGAAGGATTTCAACCTCATGCCTACACAACTGGTTTAATGCCAAGTGTTGCCAACTATTTTTGGAATGATAGTAGACTGAGTATCTTAAGTACTTATAAGCCTTTAACAAGTAGTTTAGAAGAAATAGGGGTAAAAGGTAAATTTCTTAATGGAAAAATTAATGCTTCCATTGCAGCTTTTAGAATTCGTCAAAAGAATATTTTATTAATAAATGCAGATGCAACTAGTGATATAGGAATTGAAATTAATCAAAGAGGCGAAGATCGTAGTCAAGGTATAGAATTTGATGTTAATGGAAATCTTTTAAATAATCTTCAGGTAAGTGTTTCAGGAAGTTATGTTGATGCTGAAATTGTAAAATCCGATGATCCTTCATTAATAGGTCAGCGTACAGAAGCTACACCAAGATGGAGTGGGAATTTATGGGCAAAATATGATTTTAAGAGAACTAGTTTTTTACCTGGAGTAAGTTTAGGTATGGGAGTTCAGTATAGTGGCGATAAATTAGGATGGTATGATAGAGATCTTGTTTTACCAGATTATACTGTTGTTGAAGCTGCAGTATATTATAAACCGAGTAAATCCAATTTAGAATTTACGTTAAAATTAAATAATTTATTTGATACAACATATTGGACAGGTGCTCTTAACAATACTCGCTTATTTCCTGGAGCTCCTCAAAATTTTATGCTTACTACGTCTTATAAATTCTAAAGAATATGAAAAAGCAGGTTATCATTTCAATAGCGAAACAGTTTTTCAAAAAGACCTTGTATATGAAAGGTCTTTTGTTACTGCTATTTGTTTTTCAAGCCATACTCATTTATATTACAGTAAATGGTTGGAACGCTCACGAAGATCACGATCATGTTATTGAGAGTCATCAAGATAAAGCAAGAGAAAGCTGGGAGAACAACCCGGATAAACATCCACATCGAATGGCACATTTTGGAACTTTTGCATTTAGAACTCAACACCCTTTGAGTATTTTTGATTCTGGAATCGAAAGTTACACTGGAAATTCTATTTTTTTAGAAGCACACAGACAAAACACAGCGAATTTTTCAGAAGCAAGTTTGTCTACGGCCTTAGTACGCTTTGGTGATTTAAATATAGCTATGCTATTACAGCTAATTTTGCCGTTAATTATCTTTTTTATTGGGTATTCCTCTATCACTTCAGAAAAAGAAAATGGTACGCTTAAAATTATATACATACAAGGCGTTTCAATGAAGGAAATATTATTAGGAAAGTCTGTAGGATTATTTTTAGTATCAGCACTTTTTTTTATACCATCTTTAGTAGCGTTGTGGAGTATAGCCGTTACAGACGATCATAGTATGGAAAATGCAGTTATCATTAGATCATTGTTAATAACAGTTAGTTATCTTTTATTCTTTATGATTTTGTGTTGTATAACAGTACTTATTTCAGCAAAAAGTGAAAGTTCTAAAAAAGCATTGTTAACATTACTTGGCGGATGGTTATTATTTTTTGTGATTATTCCTAAAACTACACAAGTAGTTGGTAGTTCGATGTATCCTAACCTTTCTAAGATTGAGTTTAGAGCCGCTGTTGAAGCTGAAGTATCAAAAAAAGGAGACAGTCACAATCCAAATGATCCATATTTCAATAATTTAAAAGATTCAATCCTAAAAGTTCATAAAGTTACCGATGTGAAACAACTTCCGTTCAATTATAGCGGATTTTTAATGAGTAAAGGAGAAGAGCAAACTGCAGTAATCTATAATAAACAGCACAGAAAACTTATTGAGTCTTATAGGAAGCAAAATAGTATAACTAATGGTTTAGTACTATTAAATCCTTATTTAGCGATTAAGAATTTATCGATGAGCTTATCGGCAACTGATTTTGATACTTACGTTAGTTTTTTACTACAAACAGAAAAGTACAGGTACGAACAATCTCAGTATATGAATAATTTGCAGATGAAGTTTATTAGTAATAAAGCTACAAGTAGCGAAGGAAAAATAAATGTTGTAAAAAGCGAATATTGGAAATCAGCACCCAAATTTGATTATAGTTTTATTTCAATAGGAAAAACCTTGCAAAATCAATTACTGGCTATAATAACACTTAGTATATGGCTGCTAATAACTAGTATAATTATGATTAAGTTTTCTAATAATTTTAAAATCATATAGCTGTGTATAGTATATTAATAAAACAATTTTTTAGATCTAAAACTGTAGTATTAGCTTTCAGTATATTAATGGTATTAGGTATTCTTAGTATAACTACAGGAAAACAGTTTTTAACTCAAAAAAGTGCAGTAGTAGTTAAAACTATAGAAAAACAAAAAGAGCATATTAAAACACAAACAAACCTTCATGAAGATGACTTAGGATTGTTATTGTATTATTTAAAATTTTCTTTTATAAAACCACTTCAACCATTAGCAGGTATTTCGATAGGGCAAAGTGATTTGAATACTCACATTCAAAATGTAAGTATTTTAAATTTAGAAGGTCAAAAGTACGATACAGATTTAGTGAATCCTATGCGTCTTCAAGTAGGAAATTTAGATATAAGTTTTCTTATCATTTTTCTATTTCCTTTAATAGTTATAGCGCTTAATTTCAATATTTTATCTGAAGAAGTAGAAAATGGAACTTGGAAGATGATTACTATACAAAGTAAATCGTCTTTTAAATACCTATTGAAAAAGTTTTCTGTTAGAATGGTCTTTGTCTTTATAATTTTAGGTGTATTATTTTTATTAGCTAAATTAATTTTAGGCATTCCTTTTTCTATTGATTTCTTACATATAATTATTGTTAGTTATGTGTACATATTATTCTGGTTTTCCGTATGTTTTTTCGTTATTTTATTGAGAAAATCATCCAATACTAATGCGATTGTATTACTAGTTAGTTGGTTATTATTAGTTGTTTTCTTGCCTGTTTTGATTAATAATTACATAACTAATAAATATCCAGTTGAAGAAGCTTTTGCAATGACTATAAAACAAAGAGATGAGTATCATAAAAAATGGGATACTGATAAAAAGGAGACAATGGATAAGTTTTACAAACACTACCCACAGTTTAAGAAATATGGAGTTAAAAATGAAGGTTTTTCATGGTTATGGTATTATGCGATGCAGCAAATGGGTGATGATGAATCTAAAGTAGAACGAGAGGCTATGTATGGTAAAATTAGAAGTAGAGAAAAATTAAGTAAGAAGATTGCACAATTTTTTCCGCCATTACAAGTACAATTGTCAATGAATGATATAGCAAATACTGGTTTATCGCACCATATAGAGTTTTTAAATGCAACAACAGATTTTCATGAAAAACTAAGATTACAATTTTATCCTAAAATTTTTGAAGATCAGCCGGCAAGTACTATAAATTGGAACGATTATAAGCCAGAATATTTCAAATCGACATCAGGTTTTAATCTTTTTAAAAATACGCTTTCCATAATTTTAATTACTTTATTTTTAATTGGTTCAGCAATTTTAAAAAACATTAAATTCTTTAATTAATTTTAGTTGTTTAAAATAAAAGATTTTGTTTCAAACGCATAACCTTAAGCTTTAATGCTAAAAAAGTAAAAGCTCTTTTCTACTACAGAAAAGAGCTTTTTCATTATAAATACTATTTTACCCAACATTCTATAAAAGAAAATAATTTTTTTTGAGAATAAAGTAATGTTTAATCACTAAATCAATTTAATTTAAATATATTTGAAATCAATAATTGGTAAACCAATTTGGTTTACCAGGAAGAATTAGAAATATTTAGTTATAAGAAATATACTCGAATAACATAATAATAACAACGTATTTAAATATGAAATTGAATCAGCTTTTTAAATCTTTTATATTAATCATTATAGTAACTAGTTATGCTTGTAAAAAAAGTAATAATACGTTGTTAGTTGCAAGCAACAATGAATTATATGAGGCGTTAAAAAATAGTATGCCAGGTGATGAAATTATTTTAGCTAATGGTAGTTATAAAGATTTAGAAATAAAGTTCAGCGCTAAAGGAACTAAGGAAAACCCTATCACTTTGAAAGGAGAAACTCCAGGAAAGGTGAGTATTGAAGGAGCATCTTATATAAAGTTAGGAGGAGAATTCTTGATCGTAAAAGATTTGTATTTTAAGAATGGATTTTCACCTTCAAATGCCGTAATAAACTTCAAAATAAGTCACAAAGATTCGCCAGATGAGATAGCAAATAATTGTAAGGTGAGTAATTGTGTTATTGAAGACTTCAATAAGCAAAAAAGAGATCAAGGTGATTTATGGGTAAATTTCTGGGGAAGACACAATGAATTAAGTAATTGTTATATCGCAGGAAAAACGAATAGAGGGCCAACTGTTAGAGTTAATATAGCAGGTATTGAAAGTATTAATAATTATCATAAAATAGTAAATAATCATTTCGGACCAAGACCTGTAAAAGGAGGACCAAGCGGAGAAACTATACAATTAGGGGATAGTTACACCTCAATGTCGCCGAGTTATACCATGGTTGCCAATAATTTATTTGAAGAATGCAACGGAGAAGTAGAAGTTATTTCTAGCAAAACAAACTTTAATACGTTTAAAAATAATGTGTTTTATAAAAGTGAAGGATCCTTAGTTACTCGTCATGGGAATTATGCAACTATTGACGGAAATTTTTTTATTGGAGATTCGAAAAATGAAAATATAGGAGGCATTCGATTGATAAATACAGGACATTGGGTGGTAAATAATTACTTTTTTAATTTGAAAGGAAAAAGTTTTAGAAGTCCATTGGCAGTAATGAATGGTATTCCTAAATCTCCGTTGAATAGATATAACCAAGTGACAGATGTAGTTGTAGCATACAATACTTACGTAAACTGTGATTCACCTTGGCAATTTGGAGTAGGTACAAATATTAGTCAAGCAGCTGTTTTACCAAAATCAGAAATTCGTTCAGCAAGACCTATTAGAACTACAGTAGCTAACAATATTATCTATAATAATGAAGGAGATGTAGATATTGTAATAGAACACGATAAGGCAGATGGAGTATTATTTAAAAGTAATGTTGTTAATAACAGCGGAGTTGTATTCAAGGATTTTAATGGAGGACTAATTAGTTCGTCTTTAAATTTAGAAAAAGTATCTGAATACATCCAATTACCAACTGGAATTCCAGATGAAATAGAACCCTATAAAGGATTTGATTTTAACACTATCGAAAATGATTTATTTGGAGCATCAAGAGTAAATACAAAAAGTATTGGAGCGGTAACCAAAAAAGGTACTTCCAGCCCTAATATCTTAGATAAATCTAAATATGGAACTTCTTGGTTTACTAATGAATTGGCAAAAAGAGAACCTGTAGTACATTCGGTAACTCAAGTTGAAGAGTTACAAACCAAAATAAATGAAGCTATTGAAGGTGATATTATAAATATAGTTGAAACATTAGATACTATTAAAGAGTCGCTGATAATAAAGAAATCATTAACGCTTCAATCTCAAGAAGCAAAAAATGTTACGCTTACTTATGCAGGAGCAGAAGGAACACCTTTATTTTCATTACAACCAAAAGGAAAATTAACAATCAAGAATTTAACATTGAAAGGAAATACTACAAACTATGCATTTGCAAGTTTGAAAGAAAAGATGTCTAATCATTTCGGATTAAAGGTTATTGATACTGAAATAAGTAACTTTAGTTATGTACTAAAAGTTTATAAAGAATCATTTGCTGAGCGTATCACATTTGAAAACTCACGATTAAATAATTGTGAAAATGGTATAGAGTTATCTGAGGAAACAAACGATAAAGGAGACTACAATACAGAATATTTAACTATTAAAAATTGTAATTTCAATAACATAAGAGAAAATGTAATTGATTATTACAGAGGAGGATATGACGAATCTACAATTGGAGGGAATCTTTTAGTTAGCGGCAATACATTCACCAATTGTGGATCGAGAGAGCAAAATAGAATCTTATTTAACCATAGAGGTATTATAAATGTGAATATTACAAAGAATATATTTAAAAATAATACAGTTCAATTCGTTTCTGTTTTATGGGGAGCCAAGAATAATTTTGCATCTGAGAATAAATTGATTAATTCTGGAATTATAAAAACCGAAGAAAACTTAAAAATGAAATTAATGTACTAATGGATTTCTTTACAAGATAAAATAAATGAAAAAAATAATTTCTATAATAATAGTTCTAATAATCTTAGGGTGTAAAGATAAAACCAAGTTTAGTTCAGTAAATGATACGGCATCTAAAACTACAGGTAAATATCCTATCGATATTTTTCCACATCTTAAAGAATGGAAAATACTTTTAGGTGACGGAACTCAAGTCAATGAGTTAACCAATTATGAAAGAAAAGATTTCTTTTATGTAGCAGAAGATGAAGATTTAAAATGGGTAGTTTACAAAACACCAAATTCAGGTATTACCTCACGTACTTCAAGCAATACAAGATCCGAATTAAGGCATAAAAAAGAATGGACTCCAGAGGTAGGTGGCCAATTAACAGGTAGATTAAAAGTTAAGCATGTATCTACTTCAGGTGATGCTAGAGTTGCTGCTTCGTTTTCGGTAGTTGTTGGGCAAATTCATAGTCATGAAGGTCATAAAAACGAACCGTTAAAAATTGTATATAAAAAATTTCCAGGTCATACGAAAGGTTCTGTATACTGGAATTATGAAATTAATACAGAAGGAAGCAATACAAAAAGATGGGATTACTCAACTGCAGTTTGGGGCTATGACATGTCTGTAGTAGGAGAAGCTCCAACTTCTTATCCTAAAGAACCTGAAAACGGTATAGCATTAAATGAAGAGTTTACTTATGCTGTAAATGTATACAGAGGCGTAATGTATTTAACCTTCACCAGTAAAAATCATGAATCAAGAACATTTACTAAGAGCCTAATTAAATCAACTTATACTGATACTTCACATATTCCTAAACAAACAGTAAAATTATTTGGTGTTATCGGGCAAGACGGAACAGAACGTGATGACGCTTATGCTGGAGAATTACAATATTTCAAGCAAGGTGCCTACAATCAAACCAATGGTAAAGATCCAGAAAAGAATATAGTATGGAATACAGGCTCTAAAATTTATAATGGTAATATTACTAAACAATATGAAAATGGTAGTTATGCAGAAGTTTGGTTCAAAGAATCTACCGTTGGTATAGGAAAAAAACCTAATCAAAAGTAATAAGAGAAAATGAAATCAAATCTGTTGTTTTGTGTTTTTTTAATAGTCTTTATTTCTTGTCAAAATAGCACTAATTCTAAAAAAGAAAATACTTCACATCATCCAAGTTTAATTTTAACACCTAAACATATTACCAATATCAAATCAAATTTAGGAAAGGTTCCTCTTTTTGATAAAACCTTAGCAGAAGTGAAAGCACATATTGATGCTGAAATTGTGAACCCCATAATAGTTCCAATTCCAAAAGATATGGCTGGAGGTTATACACATTCACAACATAAGGCTAATTATTTAAATATGCAAAAGGCTGGAGTATTATTTCAGCTGTTGGATGAAGAAAAATATGCAATTTATATTAGAGATATGTTGTTAGAATATGCAAAATTATATCCTAGTTTAGGTAGGCATCCAGAAAAACGAAGTTACGCAAGAGGAAAGTTTTTTTGGCAATGTTTAAATGATGCAAACTGGTTGGTATACACTAGTCAAGCATATGATTGCATATACAATTGGTTACCAGAAGAACAACGTAATTATTTGAATACAAATTTATTTAAGCCTTATGCTGATTTCTTATCATTGGAAACACCACAATATTTTAATAGAGTTCATAATCATAGTACATGGGGTAATGCAGCAGTAGGGATGATAGGTTTGGTTTTGGATGACGATTTACTAATTAATCGTGCTTTATATGGGTTAAAAAATGATAATATAGATCCTAATGCCAAGGATAATGATGGAGGTTTTATAAAGAATGAACAAGGAAAAGCTGGTTTCTTTGCAAATTTGGATAGTCCTTTCTCACCAGATGGATTTTACACAGAAGGTCCTTATTATCAACGTTACGCAATGTACCCGTTTTTAATTTTCGCTCAAGCACTTCAGAATAAAAGACCTGAATTAAAAATTTTTGAATATAAGGAAGGTGTATTATTAAAGGCCGTTAGCGCTTTATTGAACTTAACAGACAAAGATGGAGATTTTTTTCCACTAAATGATGCACAAAAAGGAATGTCATATTATACATCATCTTTAATATACGCAGTTAATATCGCTTATTATTATGGAACAAAGGAGAGTTCTTTATTATCTATTGTAAAAAAGCAAGATCAGGTATGTTTGGATGCCGCTGGTTTAGCGGTTGCTATGAGTTTAAGAGATGGAAAAGAAAAGCCTTTCATAAAAAAATCTGTAGAATTAAGAGATGGATCTAATGGAGATGAAGGTGCTGTTGGGATTATTCGTCATAAAAATAAAAAAGAAACCATGGCTTTGGTAATGAAGTATACAGGTCAAGGTTTAAGTCACGGACATTATGACAAACTCTCTTTTTCAATGTATGAGAATGGAGAAGAAATTATACAAGATTATGGATTATCTCGTTTTGTTAATGTGGAACAAAAAAATGGTGGAGGCTATTTAAAAGAAAACAAAACGTTTGCCAAGCATACCATAGCTCATAATACGATTACTCAAAATGAACAATCACATTTTAATTATGATTATGCAACGGGTAGTAAAAACCATTCAGAACGTTATTTATTTGATGTTTCAGATATAAATTTTCAAATAGTTAGTGCTAAGGAGGATAATGCATACCCGAATTCTGGTTTACATCGTACTATGATTCTTATTAAAGAACCTGAGTTATTGAAGCCTTATGTTATAGATATATTTAATATTACATCTTTAAATACAAACCAATACGATTTACCATTCTATTATTTTGGACAAATAATAAGCTCCAGCTTTAAAACAAAAACTTTTGAAAAACTATCTGCATTAGGAAATAATAACGGATACCAACATCTTTGGAAAGTAGCAGAAGGAAAGGCTAATGCCAAAAATATACAGTTTACATGGCTTAATAACAACCGATTTTATAGTATCACATCTGCAACAAACGCAAACGATAAAGTATTACTAGTTAATATTGGAGCTAACGATCCCCAATTTAATTTACGAAATGAACCTGCACTTATTTTAAGAAAAAATAACACTAAAAATACTGTATTTGTTTCAGCAATAGAATCTCACGGAACTTATAATCCAGTAAGTGAAAAAGCTAATAATACCCATAGTGTAATTACTAAGATAAAAGTGTTAGAAAGGAGTAAAAAATATACTGCAATACGATTAGAATACACTTCAAAGAAG
>JAHDDQ010000116.1 GCA_020629275.1 Tenacibaculum sp.
GGTTTACTTTTGATGATAATTCAGCGATAACACGTACATTTAGAGATAATTTAGTGTCTTTATATGCAAGGTTGTCTTACGACTATAAAGAGAAATATCTTTTTGAAGCTACTGTAAGACGAGACAAATCTGATAAGTTTCCATCAAATAATAGAGCTGGTATATTTCCATCATTATCTGCTGGGTGGGTAGTTTCTAAAGAAGAGTTTTGGAATGACGACTCAATTTTTGATTATTTAAAATTTAGAGGAAGTTGGGGTCAAAATGGTAATAAACAAAATCTAAATGGAAATTCAGACATTACTGCGATCACTAATGAAGAGAATGGAAGACTTTTAAGTTATTTAGGCTTAGCTGGAATACAAATAACAAACTTTTCTAATCCAAATTTAGTTTGGGAAACTTCAGAACAATTAGGTTTTGGTATTGATTTAAAGGCTATTGATAATAGATTAAGTTTTTCAGCAGATTACTACAAGAAAACTACAAGAGATTTAATTGTAGTTAATGGTGGGCTTATTACACCAGGATCTGCAGGATTTAACTCAGCAGAATTTAATGCAGGTACCATAGAAAATAGAGGTTTTGAATTCGAAGTTGGATATTCTGACACAACGGATAGTGGTGATTTTAGTTATCAAATAAATGCTAATTTATCAACATTAGACAACGAAGTAACCGAAATAAAATTCTTGCCAGCAAACACATCAATTGTAGGAGCAAATGCTCCTCAAAACGATGATGGAGTAACACGTTTTACTGAAGGCTTACCAGCTTGGTACTTCTTTGGTTTTAAAACTGATGGAATTAATCCAACAACTGGAGAGGTAAATAAAGTAGATACAGATGGCAATGGAATTATTAATAATGCTGATAAAACATTTATAGGTTCTCCACATCCAGATATTCTATTTGGAGGTAATGTTAGATTAGGATATAAGAACTTTGATTTCAATGTTCAGTTTCAAGGAACAATAGGAAATGATATTATAGCTACGTATCACCAACCATCTCGACCATTAACAAATAAACCTGTTCATTTCTTCGATGGAAGATGGACAGGAGCAGGAGATACAGATGCAGTTTTTCCTGCACCTGCAAATATAGCTTCTGTTTATGATACAGATTTGGTTGTAGAGGACGGATCTTTTATGAGAATAAAGCAGATTCAATTTGGATATACATTACCAGAAAGTCTTTCTAGTAGGTTGAGTTTGAGTAGTCTAAGATTTTATGTATCTTTAGATGACTTCTTTACTTTTACTGATTATAAAGGTCTTGACCCAGAGATAGGGAACTTTGGTTTTAATGATATAGGTGTAGATAGAGGGTATTATCCAACAGCTGCTAGAGCTCTTTTTGGATTCGCTCTGAACTTTTAAAAATTTTAAACTTTTAAAAAAATGAAAAAAATATTTTTTAGTGCAGTTTTAGTACTATTCTTAGGAATTATTGCATGTAGCGAAGATTTTACAGAAAATCCTCGTGAAGACGTGCAAGACTTAGAAACATTCTTCTTAAAAGAAGCAAATGTAGATGAAGCAGTAATTGGTATATATGATTTAATGCAATTCAATTACAGTAAAGATTGGAGTAGTGCTTTTTTGGTGAAAATATTACCAGGAGATGATGCAAATGCAGCAGGAGGAAATTCACAAGATCAACCACAATTACAAGATATAGACGATTATATGAATGTGTCTACAGCAAATGGTTCTATTGAGAGTGTTTGGAATCTTTTCTACAGAACAATAGCATTATCTAATTTAGTTATCGAGAACTTAAAAGATAGTAGTTTGAGTAACAAAGATAGAGCAACTGCTGAAGCTAAGTTTTTTAGAGCATGGTGTTATTTCGAACTAACAACGATGTTTGGAGAGGTTCCTTTACGAAAAGAACTGCCAAAAAGCGCAGCAGATTTTGCTGAACCAAAAGCAACCAAAGCTCTTATTTATGAAACTATTAAAGACGACTTAAATGATGCTATAGCCAACTTGCCAGAAAAATCTGGAGTTTCTGAAGTATTCAGAGTTTCAAAAGGAACTGCACAAGCATTAATGGGTAAAGTATTAGTTTTTGAAGGAAAGCCAGGAGAAGCTATTCCATTTTTTGAATCAGTAATAAGTAATCCTTCACATGACTTAGAAGCTAATTTAGGTGATGTATGGTCTATTGATAAAGAGTTTGGAAAAGAATCATTATTAGAATTAGGTTTTGTTTCTACAACAGGTTTAAACTGGAATCCAGGAAGTGTAAACTGGGGAGGTAGAAATGAGAGTAACTTGCACATTCAATTAATGGGACCTAGAGGAGATGGTATTTTTAATGTTGGTTCAATTGGTTTGTTAAATGGCTGGGGGTTCAATTTACCTACGAAAAAGCTAGCAATGGCATTTGATGCAGCTGGAGATACACAAAGAAAAGCAGCAACTTTAATGACAGAGGCTGAATTAAAATCAGCCGGAGGAGATGTCGATCCTACTAAAGCAACTGGTGGTACTATTTGGGATTATGAAGGTGCAATTCGTATTAAATATGCTACAAAGTCAGAAGATACAAGTACAAGTGGGGTAAAAGAATTAAACTACAGTACAAACTTTAGATTATTTAGATATGCTGAAGTTCTTTTACTAGCAGCTGAAGCATATAATGCAGCCGGACAAGATGGTAAAGCAAGAACAGAACTTAATAAGATTAGAAGGAGAGCTGGATTAACAGATATAAGTACTTCTGTCGCAGGAAATAATTTATTCGAAGCTATAGTAAATGAGAAATTTTTAGAATTAGCTCACGAAGGTCAACGTTTTTGGGATTTAGTAAGATGGGGTAAAGCAGCTACTGAATTATCTGGAACAGGATATACAGCAAAAAATAACCTTTTCCCAATTCCAATTAGTGAGATTGATAAAAACACAGCACTTACAGAAGCAGATCAAAACCCAGGATACTAATCCTTCGATCTAGTTTCGTATAACAATTTTGTTTGTAAATTGTATTTGAATTTAATTTTTAAGCAGCATGTTTGCTCATGCTGCTTTGTTAATTCTTGTACTTAAAATAAAAAAGTAAATGAAGAAAGTTAAGTTACTTTTTTTAGTTGTCATTTTATGTTCTAGTTGTTCTTCGAAAAATAATCATAATAATACGGAAGATTTAAAAAGTAAAATTTTTGAAGAGATTTCTTCATCTAGAACAAATATTACATTCAGCAATAACTTAAAAGAAACAGAAGAGTTTAATTATTTCAATTATACTTCTATTTACATGGGAGGAGGAGTTTCTGTAGGCGATGTAAATAATGACGGAATGCTTGATGTCTTTTTTACAGGAAATCAGGTTACTAACAGATTATATATAAATCAAGGAGATTTAAAATTTCAAGATTTTACTCAGGAAGCTAAGGTAGGAGGAGACGAGCGTTGGTATACTGGTTCGACAATGGTTGACATTAATAACGATGGATACCTAGATATATATTGTTCTGTATCAGGAAAAGAAGGGAATAAAAAAAATCAACTATTCATAAATAATAAGAATAATACATTTACTGAAAGTGCAGAAAAATATGGATTAGCAGATAATGGAAACTCCGTTCAAGCTACATTTTTTGACTATGATAATGATGGAGATTTGGATGTTTACATAGCCAATTATCCAATAGCACATCCATCTACTTCGAATATGATTTACAAGAATAGAATGCAAAATATAAATCCAGAATATTCTGATAAATTGTATAGAAATGATGATGGAAATTTTATAGATGTTTCTAAAGAATCTGGAATAGAAAATTATAGTTTTTCATTAGGGATAACCGTATCAGATTTAAATAACGATGGTTGGAAAGATATTTACGTATCCAATGACTATAGTATTCCTGATTTTTTATATATAAATAATGCTAACGGAACCTTTAAAGAAGTTATAAAAGAAGCTACATCTCAAACAGCTTTTTATGGTATGGGAGTAGATATTGCCGACATTAACAATGATGGGTTTTTAGATGTTTTTCAGGCAGATATGGACTCAGATGATAATCGTCGTCAAAAGGCAAACATGGCGAGTATGAACCCTAGGCTGTTTTATGAAACAGTGCTTTACGGATTTCATTATCAATATATGCATAATAGTTTACAACTAAACTCAGGACTTACTACTAATGGGGTGCCGCAGTTTTCAAATGTATCGAGATTAACAGGTACATCTTCAACAGACTGGAGTTGGGGTCCTGTTTTTGCCGATTTTGATAATGATGGTTTAAAAGATTTGTTTGTAACGAATGGAACAAGAAGAGAGGTAAATAACAAGGATTTTTTCAATCATATTGACGATGAAAAATATGAGAATTTATCACAATTAGAGAAAATAAAATTAATACCAAGCGAGCCTATCGACAACTTCATGTTTAAAAACGAAGGTAATTTAAGTTTTAAAAAGGTAAATGAAGACTGGGGAATTAAACACAAAGGTTTTTCAAATGGAGTTGTATATGCTGATTTAGATAATGACGGAGATCTTGAAATAATTACAAGCAATGTAGACGAAGAGGTTTCAATTTTTGAAAATAAGGCTTCTAAAACTAAAAATTACATCAAAATTAAATTTGAAGGATCGGATAAAAATAAATTTGGTTTAGGAGCTAAAGCTTATGTGTTTGTTAAAAATCAGTGTCAATTTCAAGAACTAACATTAACAAGAGGATTTCAATCATCAGTAGCTCCAGAACTTCATTTTGGTTTAAATGTGAATCAAAAAATAGATAGCATAAAGGTGGTATGGAATGATCAGAAAATTCAGGTCGTTAAAGATGTACATACAAACCAAAATTTGGTATTTAAACATAATGAAGCACAACATATAACCACAACTTTTGAAAAACAAAAGGAAGGACTATTCACAACAAAAACAAGGCTTTCAAATTTAATTAAGCATAGAGAGAACGATTATAACGACTTCGAAACTCAAGTTTTATTACCACATAAAATGTCAACATTAGGACCTGCATTATCTGTAGCGGATATCAATGGCGATGGTCTAGAAGATATATTTATTGGTGGATCTTTTGGTCTGGAAGGAAGTATATATCTTCAAGAGAACAATCAATTCATCAAGAAAGAAACAGAGGTATTCAAAAAAGATAAGATTTCTGAAGATATAGGAGCATTATTTTTTGATCCTGATAATGACGGAGATCAAGATTTATATGTAGTTAGTGGAGGTTATGAATATGCAGAAAAATCTAAATATTTAGTAGATCGATTGTATGTAAATGACGGAAAAGGGAATTTTACTAAGCAGGGAAACTTACCTAGCAAAAAAATTAGTGGTTCTAAAATACTAACACTAGATTTTAATAAGGATGGCAAAAAAGACGTATTAGTTTTAGGAAGACAAGTTCCAGGAAAATACCCATTGCCAGCATCATCATATTTACTAAAGAACACATCCAATCCTTCAAAAGTATCTTTTGAAGACAGTACAGCTAAATTAGCACCAGGACTAATAAACCTAGGAATGGCTACAGATGCTGTGATTACTGACTTTAATAATGATTCGTGGGAAGATATTATTATCGTAGGAGAATGGATGTCTGTAAAAATTTTTAAAAACAACAAAGGTGTTTTCGAAGAAGTATCTCAAGAATTATTTAAAGATAATAACACAACAGGATGGTGGTGGAGTATTAATAAAGGAGATTTTGATAATGATGGAGATGAAGACTATATCATTGGAAATAATGGGTTGAATTATAAATATAAAGCAACCAAAAATGAACCTTTCGATATCTATGTAAAAGATTTTGACAAAAATTTTACAGACGATATTGTATTGAGCTATTACAATCAAGGAGCACAATATCCAGTTAGAGGAAGGCAATGTTCTTCGGAGCAAATTCCAACAATTAAAGATAAATTTAAAAACTATAATGATTATGCAAAGGCTACTTTAGCAGATGTATACGGAAAAAAGAATCTTGAAAGTTCGTTGCATTATCAAGTAGAATCATTCGCAAGTATTTATTTAGAAAACAAAGGAAGTTCCTTTAAACTTCATGAATTACCAATTGAAGCTCAATTTTCCAGTATACAAAAGATATTGGTTAAAGATTATAATGGAGATGGAAATAAAGATATTGTATTAGCAGGAAATTTATACGCTTCTGAAGTAGAAACACCAAGAAATGATGCTAGTTATGGTTTATTGTTAAAGGGTAATGGTAAAGGTAATTTTGAATCAGTACCAGTTACAGAAAGTGGCTTGTATATTCCAGGAGATGTTAAAGATTTACAAGAAATAGAAATCGGAACATCACAATATATAATAGCAGTTAAGAATAATAATTACGTGCAATTTATTAAAATTAATAAAAAGAATAAGTAATAAATAATACTTAAAAATGAAATACATAACATCCATATTAGTAATAACTTTTTTAATTATTGGCTGTAGTAATAGAAAAGAAAATAAAACTAGAATAGCTGAGCTAGAATTTAAAATCCCAGCAAAATTAGGAGAAGGAGCATTTTGGAATTACAAAAAAGATGAATTTTATTGGATAGATATTGAAGAAAAACAGTTACACATTTACTCACCAAAAACAAAAGAAAATAAAAGTATAATAATGCCTTGTAGAATAGGAACTATAGTACCATCTGAAGAAGAAAATAAAGCAGTGGTAGCCTTAGAAGATGGTATTTATATAGTCGATACTAAAACCGAAGAAATAAATGTACTATCTGATGTAGAGTCTGATATTGTAGAAAATAGATTTAATGACGGAAAGTGCGATCCTAATGGAAACTTGTGGGTAGGCTCAATGCATTTGAAGCAATCTCAGCCAAATGCAAGTTTATATAGGATAAATGCAGAAGGAAAAACAGATACTATGGTAAAGAATATTACAATTTCAAATGGTATAGTATGGTCAAAAGATACCAAAACAATGTACTATATAGATACTCCTACAGGAAATATAAAAGCTTATGATTATGATACAAAAACAAGTACTGTTACCAATGAAAGAGTAGCCGTAGAGGTTAGTGAAAAAGATGGATTTCCAGATGGTATGGCTATAGATGAAAACGATATGTTATGGGTTGGAATGTGGAATGGAGATGCAGTAGCTCAATTTAATCCTAAAACAGGAAAACTAATCTCAAAAGTTCAAGTACCAGCACACAATGTTACTTCGTGTGCGTTCGGTGGAGATAACCTAGATGAATTATACATCACTACAGCAAGCGTAGATATGACTGCTGAGGAAAAAAAGAAATATCCATTAGCGGGTTCTTTATTCAAAATTAAGTTAAATGTAAAAGGAGTTCGAAGTAATTTCTTTAAAAAACCAGTTTTTTTAAATGCACAAGTACACTAAAATAAAAAATTATAATCAACCAATGCATAGTTTAAAAACGATATCATTATTTATTTTATTATTTATTATAAATTCATGTAATAAAGTTAACGAAGCAGTAGAGACAGATGCTTTAGAAAAAGAAGTACACACATTACTTTCAAAAATGACTTTAGAAGAAAAAATAGGTCAATTAAACCTAAGAGGTACTTCGAGTAGGGTAAAAGGTAGTCTTCCCGAGGAATTAAAACAGGCAGTAAGAGAAGGTAAAATAGGAGCTTTTCTTAATGTCATGAATAAAGAATATGTAGATGAATTACAAAAGATAGCTATAGAAGAGAGTCCGAATAAGATTCCTTTAATTTTTTCAAGAGATGTAATACATGGTTTTAAAACAATCTTTCCTATACCATTAGGCTTAGCAGCTTCTTGGGATGTGAATATTGCAGAAAACTCATCAAGGATAGCAGCAATTGAGGCTTCTACATTTGGAGTTCGATGGACATTTGCACCTATGCTTGATATTGCTAGAGATAGTCGTTGGGGAAGAATTGCAGAATCTCCAGGCGAAGATCCTTTTTTAGCTTCATTATTAGCTAAAGCTTACGTAAAAGGATTTCAAGGCGATAGTTTAAATGATCCTACAAGTATGATTGCCTGCGCAAAACACTTTGTAGGTTATGGAGCTGCAATCGGAGGAAGAGATTATAACACGGCTATTATAAATAAAGAATTACTTCAAAATATGTATTTGCCACCATTTAAAGCGGCTTTCGATGAAGGAGCGCAAACGGTTATGACAGCATTTAATGAAGTAAACGGAGTTCCTGCTTCTGGAGATAAATACATGTTAGAGCATGTATTGAGAGAGCAGTTTAGTTTTGATGGTTTTGTTGTTAGCGATTGGAATTCAGTAACAGAAATGATTCCACACGGTTTTGCTAAAGATGAAAAGCATGCCGCTCAATTAGCTATAAATGCTGGGCTGAATATGGAAATGACAAGTAAATCATATGAAAATAACGTAAAAAAGTTAATTAAAGAAGGCAAAATATCAGAGAAGAAAATCAATAGGTTAGTTGCTGATATTCTTAGAGTAAAAATTCGAATGGGACTTTTTAAAAATCCATTACGAGTTGATAATGATAAAATTGTATATGCTGAGAATCATTTAAAGTTAGCTCAGGAAGCTGTTATAAAAAGTAGCGTACTTTTAAAAAATAGATCTTCTATTCTGCCTTTAGAAAAATCAAAAAATATTGCTGTTATTGGTCCATTAGCAGATAAACCAAGAGAACAGCTAGGAACTTGGACATTCGATGGAGACAAAGAGTATACCATAACTCCCGTTTCGTCTTTTTCCAAAGAAAAAATAAAGTACAGTTTCACAGAAGGTTTAACATACAGTAGAGACTCATTAACCATTGGTTTTAAAAAAGCAATAAACAACGCAAAAAAATCTGATGTTATTGTGTTTATTGGAGGAGAAGAGGCTATTCTATCTGGTGAAGCACATAGTAGAGCAGATACCAAATTACCAGGATTACAAGAACGTCTAATAAAAGAGTTAACAAAAATAGGAAAGCCAATAGTATTAGTTATTATGGCTGGAAGACCAATAAGTTTGCAGAATATTATTGATGATGTTGATGCCATTTTAATGACATGGCATCCAGGAACAATGGGAGGCCCAGCTATATATGACATGTTATTTGGAGTACAAGAACCAGAAGGAAGGCTACCAGTCACCTGGGTAAAAACATCAGGCCAATCACCATTATTTTATAATCATAAAAATACAGGTAGACCTGCTACAAAGGAAGAGTTTGTTCATATGCGTAATATTCCAATTGGAGCTTGGCAAAGTTCTCTGGGGAATACCTCCCATTATCTAGATGTAGGTTATGCTCCACATTATCCTTTCGGATATGGTTTAGGATATACAACTTTTGAATATTCTAACTTAAAACTATCTAGTAATACAATAACTAAAACTGAAAACATAAGAGTTAAAATAACAATCAAAAACACAGGAAACAGAGCTGGTAGCGATATTGTTCAATTATATGTTCAAGATGTTGTAGGGAGTATAACTCGACCAGTAAAAGAATTAAAAAGCTTTCAAAAAGTACATTTAACACCTGGTGAAACAAAAGAAATTTCTTTTGAACTTGCTATTGAAAATCTGAAATATTATAACAACAATTTAGAATTTGATGTAGAGAAAGGAGATTTTAATGTTTTTGTAGGTAGGAATTCGGGATCTGTATTAAAAGAAAGTTTTGTGTATGAATAGAATCTTCATAGTAGTGGGAGTTAGTGGGTCTGGAAAAACTACAATAGCAAAATTATTATCCAAACAAATAAATAAACCATTTTTAGACGCAGATGATTATCATCCTAAAGGAAATGTAGTAAAAATGAGTAATGGTATTCCTTTGACAGATGAAGATAGAGAACCGTGGTTGTACATATTAAATCAGAAATTAAAAGAAGAATCTAGAAAAGAAGGAGTGATATTAGCTTGTTCAGCATTAAAGGAAAGTTATCGTAAAATAATCGCGAAAGAAATTGATGTAGTTTGGGTATATCTTGATGGAGATTTTGATGTTATTAAAAGCAGAATGGAAAACCGAAGAGGACATTTCATGAAAACAACATTACTGCAATCTCAATTTGATTGTTTGGAGGTGCCAACTTATGGAATTAAAGTAGATGTTAAACAAGAGCCTAATAAAATAGTAAACGATATTATAAAAAACACAATATGAGTACATCATCTTTCGGTATTTTCGGTTTAGGTGTAATGGGGAAAAGCCTAGCGCTGAATGTGCTTAGTAAGGAAATTTCATTATCTGTATACAACAGAGATACAGATGAAGAAAAAAATATAGTGAATACATTTATAAATGATAACAGATCAAAACCAGTATTAGGTTTCACGGAGATAAAAGATTTTGTGAATTCACTTCAAAAGCCTAGAAAAATTCTAATAATGGTAAAAGCAGGTAAAGTAGTAGATGCAGTAATAGAGAGTTTATTACCTTATTTGAATCGAGGAGACATTATAATTGATGGAGGAAATTCACATTATATTGATACAAATGAACGTAATAGGAAATTAAAAAAGAAAGAAATTAATTTTTTAGGACTAGGCGTTTCAGGAGGCGAAGAAGGAGCTTTAAAAGGACCTTCTCTAATGCCTGGGGGCAATAAAATGAGTTATGATTTAGTTGCTGGTATTTTAGAAGAAATTGCTGCAAAAGATGACCAAGCTAAGCCATGTTGTAATTATATAGGAGATGCTGGAGCAGGACATTTTGTGAAGATGGTACATAACGGAATAGAATATGCAGATATGCAATTACTAGCCGAATTGTACGCTATACTTTCCGATACAATTGAGTATTCTCAAATTTCCACATTATTTTCAGAGTGGAATAGAGGAGAACTGTCTAGTTATTTATTAGGTATCACAGCTAAAATCTTGAACGAAAAAGAAGGAGGGAAATATGTGCTAGATGAAATTTTAGATAAGGCAGGTAATAAGGGCACTGGCTCATGGTCTAGCAAATCAGCATTAGATTTAGGAGTGCCAACAACTATGAAAACTGCCGCAGTTTATGCAAGGTATATTTCATCGTTTAAAGAAAAAAGAATTCAATTATCTAATCATAAACCTAATAAAAGAAAGAAAGATAATGTTGATTTAATAGCCTTAAAAGAGGCATATGATTTTGCACGAACTATAAATTTACAACAAGGATTACAGTTAATTAAAGCTGCTTCTAATGAATATGATTGGAACTTAAATCTTTCTGAGATTTGTAGAATATGGTCTAATGGCTGTATTATTAAATCAGAGAAAATAAAAGCGTATAGTATTTTATGTAAAGAAAATGATGATTTATTTGAGAGTGCTACCATAATAAGTCAACTTAAAAAACAGGAAGAGTCAATTATATCTATAATAAGTTACGCGTTAAAAGAAAGAACACATATCCCTTGTCTGTATCAAGCATATTCTTATTGGATAGCGATGACTACAGAGAACTCTTCGGCAAATCTAATACAAGCACAACGTGATTTTTTTGGAGCTCATACATTTCAAAAAGTAGGAGATACAACAAAA
>JAHDDQ010000117.1 GCA_020629275.1 Tenacibaculum sp.
GAACCATTGGGATAAAGAAATATGCCAACGATGCCAAAAATCTTTAAAACTAACAGCTAGGTATGGCTTTTTGAAATTAGAAGATAACTTAATGCCAAAAACCATTGCACTTCCTAATGCAATATCGGTATATCCTGAGAAGTCACAATAAATTTGAAATGAAAATAAAACGGTACCAATTAAAAGTATAAAGCCATTAAACTCTTCATAATATTGATAAATTGGATTAATCATTATCCCCAGTTTATCAGCAATCAAAACTTTTTTAAACAAGCCAATTAGAATTATCTTTGATCCTACATGAAAATTGATCCAAGTTAAATTGATTTGGTTAATTTGAAGAAAAAAATCCCTCCCTCTCTCTATTGGACCAGCAAGTATTTGAGGAAAAAAAGATATATACAATGCAAATTTAAAAAAATTTCTTTCTGGAACTAATTTTCCTTTATTTATATCAACAAAGTAAGAAATAAGTTGAAGTGAATAAAAAGAAACCCCTATGGGAATTAAATAAGAATTAGAAAGAATAGATATATTAATGAATTTAAAATAAAGGAGAAATAATATATAGGTTGATACTCCACTACAAAGCCAGGTAAAATAAGATTTGTTTTTTTTTGTAAAATATATCTGCCAACTAAAAAGATAACCAGTAAAAGTTGCGGCGACCAAGATCAGTAAAAAAGGTAGTCCCCAGGAAGCATAAAATAAGTAACTACTAATTAGTAAAGTATATATTTTATGTTCATTTGCTTTTCGAAAAAAACAAATGATTATAGTTATTAGTAATAATAAAAAATATTCATAGGAATTGAATAGCATTTTACTCTAAGATAAGTTCATGTATACAGTGAAAAAAACCAAACTCTCCTGCAAATAATATTCGTTTTCCGTCATTAGAGAAATAGGGATCCCATTCATTACCTAGTGTTTCTGTAATTTTTTGTGATTTATTATATTCTAGGTCTAGAGTGTACAAATCCCAATTATCATTTTTGTGAGCAGCATAAACAAGTTGGTTTCCTTCATTAGAAATTTGAGGATCCCATTCGTCAAAAGATGTATCTGTTAGTTGAGTTTCTTTACCAGACTCAATTTCTTTTTTGATAATATCAAATTGTCCATCCCTTTTTGAAATAAAGATTATTGATTTATTGTCAGGCGTAAAAATAGGTCTCCAATTTTCAAACTCATCATTCGTTAGTTGAGTTTTAAAATCGATTGAATCAATTGGACAAATTACAATATTTGGAGAAGTGAAATTTTGTATTTCATCATC
The DNA here is from genome assembly GCA_020629275.1 of Tenacibaculum sp. Classification (GTDB taxonomy): domain Bacteria; phylum Bacteroidota; class Bacteroidia; order Flavobacteriales; family Flavobacteriaceae; genus Polaribacter. The sequence goes on from JAHDDQ010000117.1 coordinate 1,280, forward strand.
CCATTTCCATTCAGGATAAACGATGAAATCCCCATCTAAAGAAAACATTGGAATTGCTCCAAAGGTGTTTACTTCTTTAGTTAGAGTAGTTCTTTCTTTATTATTTAAATTTAATAGAACAATATTTGTTGTAAATTCATCAGCATTCCCTTCTGTAAATGCAATAATATTTTTTTTAGGGTTCAAGATAGGATGTGTTTCGTTTATATTATTGTCAGTTAACCATATTTCAGAATCCATGTCTTTATTATTGAGAAATAGCTCCATATTACCATCCCTTTGACCCTGATAAAGTATGAAGTTCTCATCATTACTATATGATGGATACCTCTCACCTAAGAAATTTTTACTGAGAATTTCTACTTTATCCTTTTTATATTTTTGAATACTATCAAAAATACCTTCTGCTGTGATATAATGACCATGCTCATTTAGGTGTTCATCAAATTCAAAGAAAACATTTTCGGAACTATTTTTATACTTATCTAATAAGTCTATTAGTTGGATACCTAATTTATTACAAATTTGCTCGGTAAAAGAATTAGGGAATGACATGTTTAATTTATCTTCGGGTATTTTAAAAGAAGTAAGAACTTCATTTAAATAACTTTGATAAGTTTGTTCTTTAGTTGGAATTAAAAATACAATTAATTCACCTCCATGTTTTTCCACTTCTTGTTTAAAGAGTGCAAGATATTTATTAAATTTTTTTAAATCTTCTAACTGTTTATCGGATTTGTCTTTATAGAAGATATTATAGTTTTCATTATCTTCTTTTCTTAAACAAAAAGGTTCTGTCCACCTACCTAGCGGTAATTCTTCTGGAGATTTAAATTTAATATTGAAAAGTAAAAACCTAGCAAAATCTGAAAACTGAATTAGATAGTCCGAAAGCTTATTATTTTTTTCATTAATATTCATGAAATCATTGAAACTACAGATTTGTAGAAATACTTTTTTAGGCTTTAATTTATATCCTGCGTTTTTAAAATAATTGTATTCTTCAATTACACCAAATCCACTTATTCCAGAATTAATAATTACCTTATCTGGAAATTTTCTGTATAACTGAGATGTATACAGATTTTTAAATTCTACTTGAGCTCCCTGAGTAAAAGAATCTCCAATAAATAACCAGTCGCATTCATTTACAGTTTGGCTAGCATCTAAAGAACTTGGAATCCTATATCCATTTTGATTAGTTTTATAAAGTACTTTGTACTCTTTATCTTCGATATGCTCTACTAAATTAGGCTTATTAAAATAATAACCATTCTCTATTTGATAGAAGTTATTGATCACATATTCTGTAAAACCAAATCTGAATATTAATTCTGCATAGAGAAAAAAAGAGATAAGCAATAAAAAATTTATCCCATATACCAATAATAACTTATGGAGTTTAGATAGCAATATGATAATTAAAATAGATCCTAGAAATAATATTGCAGAAAATAGTATTGATTCAAATAACAGGTAAGTTATTGCTGGATTAAAAAGTGAAGCAGAAAGCAGAAAGTATTTACCTAACTCTTGATTTGGCATTGAAAACTATATATATAATAAAAACTATTTCCTTAAAAGGTGAGACTTAACCCATCCTACCTTACCTTCATGGCTAACTTTCCACCAATAATGTTCTTGAATTGAATTTAAGATAATTACTGAATCTCCTTCTCTTAGTCTATCTGTAACGGCAGAGCTAGATTCAGCTCTTTGCCTTAAACTAGTTGCTTTTGTTACAAAATAAATTAAACCTTGATTAGTGTCTGATTCATTGGAGTTTGAATAATAATTTGTAATATTCGGAAAGTTATTTGGAGTGATATTTCTACTATAGCTACTTTGAATGTATGATAGGGTATTAGGCCCAACTATGCCATCTGCAGATAATCCATTTCTTATTTGATAACTTACGACTGCAGATTTTGTATAGGAATCAAAACTATTAGAATCGATATTATAAGACAACAGTCCTAAAGCAGATAATTCTTTCTTCAGTTCTAAAACGTCACTTCCTTTTTTCCCCAAATAGAGCGTTCTATCTCCTAATTGATAATTTTTAGTGGTACTATTATATGAAGGTGTTGAGTATGATGGTTGATAGATGCTACTTTGTTGAATATATATTAAAGTAATAGTATTTACCTGTCCATCAACCGTTAAACCGTTTTCTCTTTGTATTTTTTTAACAGCAGATTTAGTAGAACTAGTGTAATTACTTTCATATTTATAAGCGCTGCTTAAATACCCCTTTTTAACTAATAATTTATTCAGTTCTTTCACATCATCTCCTGTCATATTTAAATCTAAAACTCTACTACCTAAACTATAAGTAGGTTTTGGTGGTGTGTAAAAATAATTTGAGGTGCTATTAGAAGGTGTATAGGTAGAACGAGAAGGTGTATAATTTGTCGAAGGTTTAGTAGAATAAGAACTTCTGGATGACATGTGAGACCTATGTGAGGAGTGAGACCTATGTGACCTATGTGAGTGAGGGTTAGCCGCATATCGATCAACATCTAAGACAGGCTTCTTTAATAAAAAGATTGGTTTAAGGATAGATATTTCATTATTGTTAGAATCGGAATCACTTAAAATTTGAGGAATATTATTCCCCATTCCTGAAATTCCATCACTATTTCCATATATAGCTGCTAAGGCAGTTAGCGCAATCTTTTTTGTTATTTCTTTAAGACTCATTTTTATTTTACTTTTACGAAAAAATTGATTAACAAGTTATTTTATTATTACCTTACTTCCAAATTATACCAAGCCTAATTATGAATATTCCTAATAATAGCTACAATACTAAAGAAATTAGCATCTATCTTAACCATAGTTTCTATAGTAAAAGCTCTATTATAAAGACATTATATTGGTATAGCGATAGATTCATTTTTCAATTTAACACAAAAAATGAATATTTCCATTTGATACTAAACCCTATTGAAGAATTAGAACTTGAGGAAATGGAGAAGCTCTTTCATCTTCTAAATCGAGATTTTCTGGATTTTCAACTGCGCCAAGTAATTCACGAGGAAACAAAAAATATTCGTGATTTAATTACCGCAAAAGCATTTTCAAATGGACAACTAGATGAAATACCTAACGGAGATATATCCGACCCTGTAGGTTTTATAACCAAATAATCATATGAGCCAGAAACGTACTTTTTATCCCTATGAAGAATATAGCATCAAAACAGAAAAATCCTACCATTTGATGCCTTTTAATTTTCATAGAATAAATAAGAATTGGGAAGTATTAATAAATTACGCAGGTGACTTTTTATTTGTTCCTACTGGTACAGCCCAAGTAATAACTTTAAAACAACTAATTAAAAATTCACACCCAGATTTATATGCTGATCTAATTGCTAATTTTTTTATATCTGAAGAAAAAATCCATCCTTTAATAGATATTCTAGCAACAAAATACAGAACGAAGAAAGGGTTTTTAGAAGATTTTACAAGTCTTCATATTTTTGTTACTACTTTAAGGTGTGAACACACATGTGAATATTGTCAAGTATCAAGAGTTACACAAGATAAAAATGCTTTTGATATGAAAGCAGAACACTTAGATAAAGGAATAGAGCATATGATAAACTCTCCTAGTCAAAATTTAACCATGGAGTTTCAAGGAGGAGAACCGTTTCTTGCTTTTAACCTTATCGAATATGGTGTAGCACAAGCAAAGAAGCGAGCACAAAAATCAAATAAAAATATTTCATTTGTCATTTGTAGCAATCTTGCATTAATAACAGAAGAACAATTGTTTTTTTGTAAAGAACATGATATTCTACTATCTACATCTCTTGATGGACCAGGTTTTTTACATAATAAAAACCGTCGTCGATCAGGTAACAATAGTTATCAATTATTTCTTAAAGGCTTAAATTTATCAAGAAAGATATTAGGTAATGATAATATTGGAGCATTGATGACTACATCTAAATTAGCCTTGGATTATCCAATTGAAGTTGTTGACGAATATATTAATCTTGGGTTTGAAAATATTTTTTTACGACCTATTAGCCCCTATGGATTTGCGAAGAGCAATGAAAAAAAAACGAAGTATGAGACAGAAAAATTTCTCGAATTTTACAAAAGAGGTCTTGAATATATAATAGAACACAATAAAAAGGGTAATTTTCTTGTAGAAGATTATGCAACTATTGTTTTAAAAAAAATACTTACTCCCTTTCAAACAGGTTATGTAGATTTACAATCTCCAGCAGGGTTAATCAATAGTGTGATAGTTTATAATTATGATGGATATTTGTATGCAACAGATGAATCAAGAATGCTTGCAGAAATGGGAGACTATACTTTTAGACTTGGACATTTAGATACTTCATCATACGAAGATATATTTTACGGAAAAAAAGCTCAAGAAATATCTAAATATTGGCTTAATGAAAATATACCTGGATGTTCTTCATGTGCCTTTCAATCTTATTGTGGGGCAGATCCTGTTTATAATTATACTTCCCAAAATTCTCTGGTAGGCTATCGTCCAACTAGTGGTTTTTGCCAACGAAATATGGAAATTATCAGGTATTTGTTTGAACTAATGATTAATGATGTAGAAGTAGAAAAAATATTTAGAACTTGGTTAAATTAAGATAATGATTCCATTAAAAACTAGGGGTAAAGCTGTAAATATCGATAAAGATATTGTTATAAAAGTTACTAGAGATATTCATAAGATTTCAAAAGATACATTCTATCTTCATGAAGATTATATCCAACTTCCAGAGTTTGAAATCAACTCTGGTATCATATCTCTTTCAAGGAAAGAAAATGGATTTATTGATAATATCCCTGGAGTCTATAATGTGCTAAATTTGACGCACTTAGAAGATGGAGATATTATATCTATAAGTCCTAACGGATTAATAATGACTATATTTAGAATTAATTCTTACCACAATTCACTTTTCGTTACTGATCGTTGCAATAGTAATTGTTTAATGTGTTCTCAACCACCTAAAAACAAAGATGATATAGAAGAATTCTTTTACATCAATAGCGAACTCATAAAACTAATTCCAAAGGAGACTACAGAGCTTGGAATAACTGGTGGAGAACCAACTTTAATGGGGGATCGTTTTCCTCAAATGATAGAACAACTAAAATACGAACTACCTGAAACTAATATTCATGTATTAACAAATGGTAGATCTTTCTCAAGAAAAGAAGTGGTAAAACAAATAGCTGTTATTGGACATAACAAACTGGTTTTTGGCATACCTTTATATTCTGACAATTATCAACAACATGACTATATAGTACAGGCAAAAGACGCATTTAATCAAACCGTCATTGGTTTGTACAATGCTGCTCGGTACAATTTGAGGATAGAAATTAGAATTGTCTTACATAAATTATCTATTCCTAGTTTATTGAAACTATCCAAATATATTTATAAAAACTTACCTTTTGTTGAACATATAGCTTTGATGGGTTTAGAATTTACAGGCTATACTCCTTTTAATATTGATAAACTTTGGATTGACCCTATTGATTATCAAAAAGAGTTATATGACTCTGTTAATTTTCTTCATTCGAATAATATGAATGTTTCTATTTATAATCATCAACTTTGTACAATACCTAAAGAATTATGGTCGTTTTCTACAAAGTCTATTTCAACTTGGAAAAATGATTATATTGATGAATGTAATAATTGTACTGCAAAAAACGAATGTGGCGGTTTTTTTACTTCATCTTTAAAAAAACATAGTGATTACATAACGGCAATTACTTAAAAACACAAACAATGTTCCCAAGAATAATATCATTTATAACTTTTCTTTTGGTTATGATTACTACTTTTTGCACCGCTCAAAATTTAAATTTTGCTCCTACAAATAGTACAGGTCAAATCATTAACCACACTTACTATTCTTTATCTTATGTAGAAGAACATGAACAAGCAGAGTGGGTCTTTTACGAACTCACAAAGCAAGATATTCTTGGTACTACCAAACGTGTAGATTCTTATCGTCCTGATCCAAAAGTTTCAACAGGTTCTTCTGAACGATTTGATTTTAAAGGTTCAGGCTATGATAGAGGTCATTTAGCACCTGCAGGAGATATGAAAAGATCTTTTGAAGCTATGTCTGAAAGTTTTTTTTATAGTAACATGAGCCCTCAACTAGCATCTTTTAATCAAGGTATTTGGAATCAATTGGAAATTAGAGTAAGAAACTGGGTGAAACAGAAAAACCATATGTATATAGCTACTGGCCCCATTTTTATTGGAAATATTGAAAAAATTGGCTTCAATAAAGTTACTGTTCCTGGATTCTATTATAAAGCCTTATTAACTCTAGTAGAGGACAAATACCAGTGTATTGCATTCATTTTACCAAATCAGCTTGGCACGTCTGAATTATCTCAATATGCTGTAAGTATTGATGACTTAGAAACATTAACAAATATTGATTTTTGGAGTACTTTGCCCGATAGTATAGAAAACCAAATCGAATCAGAAGTCATTATAGATGATTGGTTTTCTAAAAAAGAATTACAAAAAAACAAGGTCATAGAAACACCTCCTTTATCCACTGAAAACCGCCCACTCCATACTTTAAATACATTAGAAGCTCAAAAATATATTGACGAGGAGGTTACGGTTTGCGGTTGTATTGTATCAACAAACTATATCGAAAGAGCTTCTGCAACCTATCTCAACCTTGATAGAAAATATCCAAATCATTATTTTACGCTGACTATATGGGGAGATAAAAGAAAAAATTTTAATGGCAAACCCGAAGAGAACTATTTTGGAAAGAAAGTCTGTGTTCATGGTAAGATTAAATTGATAAAAGGTATTCCATCTATTAATTTGAACAGCGAAAGTGATCTGAATATGTTAGACTAACTCTACCATTGATTCAAAAAATCTTCTTTTGAATATTCATGATTATTTTCAACAAAAGTTGATTCTGAATTATGAGTATTATTTTTTTCCTTAAAAGAGATGAGCTTTTTTAACCACGCAACAGGTGTCAAAAAAAGGAGAAAGAAAATGGCTAAAATCAGCTTCGAGTTAATACTTCCTATGTATTCAAAAACCATTATCAAAGGTGGAAATATTAGTGAAGCAAGCTTAAAACTAACAACAGGAATTGCTAAACATATTATTCCTGACCATAGAAAAATGGTCTTTTCTGTATAACAATACATCAGAAGTAAAAATAGTGAAATTCCTATAATAAAGAGGCTTATGTTTTGCATTGATTTATCAGATATATAAATTTACATAGAGGAGAGATAAAATCTAAAACAAAGAATATACAAAAGGTATCATAGTAGAATTCCCCCCAACAATTAATAAAGCGCCTAAAATCAATAAAAAAACTAAGGTAGGAGCTAGCCACCACTTTTTTTGGCTAAAAATATATTGAAATATTTCTTTTATTGAATCAATCATTCTTTTTGCTGTAAATATAATTATTTACAACAAGTATATCCATTTCCGAATTCATAAAACAATTGATTGCTTCTTGAGGCTTCATTACAATAGGTTCTCCAGCTCTATTCATACTTGTATTCAAAACCATACTTGTTCCTGTAATTTTTTTGAATTGTAAGATCAATTCATAAAATTTTTTATTGCTCCTAGTAGAAACTGTTTGTATTCTAGAAGAATAATCTACATGTGTGATTGCTGGAAATTTCGATAAAGGCAAATCCGTTTTTTTCCTTATTGTAAATTTAGAATAATGATCAGGTTTGGAAAAACAATACTCCTCTTTTAATCCGTCAACCAATAACATATATGGAGATGACACTATGTTTGGATAATAAATTGAAACATCTTCTTCCAAAATAGCTGGTGCAAAGGGTCTAAAAGATTCCCTTCCTTTTATGTTCAAGTTTATTTTCTTTTGTATTTGAGAATTTCTTGGGTCAGCTAATATACTTCTATTACCAAGTGATCTAGGTCCAAACTCCATTCTACCTTGAAACCAACCCACTATTTTTCCATTGGCAATTTCTTTTGCAATAAAAGGATATAATGACGAATAGTCCATAAACACTAAACGAACTGGATATTTTTTTGATAATAAAGAAATATCTAAATTCGAATATTCTGGCCCGAGTAAGGAATAGTTGAAGTTATTATTAAAATTCACTATTCTATCAACATCAAAGTAAATATAATATGCTGCCAAGGCTGCTCCTATAGCTCCTCCTGAATCACCAGAAGCAGGTTGAATAAATAGGTTTTCAAAAAGGTTACTTCTTTTAATAGCTCCATTAATCACACAATTTAGCGCAACCCCGCCAGCTAGACATAAATTTTTAGAATTGCTTATCATTCTTGCTGTATTGCATAATTTAAGTACGACATCTTCTGTTAAATCCTGAATAGCCAGTGCAAAATCACAATGTATCTGTTCAATTTCATCATCTATTGATCTCTTTTTGAAAGAGAATAAATTTTGCCATTTTTTTTCATTTAACATCTTAGAACCATACTGAAATGCGAAATAGTCCATATTTAGATTGAAAGATCCATCGCTAAATATTTGAATGATATGTACCCGAAATTTATCTATAAAATCTTTATAGGCTTTATTTTCTCTATCTCCAAAAGAGGATAATCCCATTACTTTATATTCTCCTTCATTTACTTTGAAACCTAAATAATAAGTACAGGAAGAATACAATAGCCCAATAGAATTAGGAAAATTAATCCCTTGAATTTTTTCAATCCGATTATTTTCGCCTTTAAAGATACTTGTTGTTGCCCATTCACCTACCCCATCGATAGTTAAGATCGCTGATTCATGGAAGGAAGATATAAAAAAGGAACTTGCTGCGTGAGAAAGATGGTGTTCTGAAAATAGAATCTTTTTAGGCTTGCCCTTATTTAGAGAAAGTAACTCTTTAATAATTACATTTTTGAGAAATAATTTTGATTTTATCCAAGAGGGGATATGCTTAACGAAAGCTTTAATACCCCTAGGGGCATATTTATAAAAAGTTTCTAAAATACGTTCAAATTTCAAAAAAGGCTTGTCGTAAAAAACAACTATATCTATTTCATCGAAGGTTAAACCACAATAATCTAAACAAAAACGGACAGAATTGATGGGAAAAGAGGAGTCGTTCTTTATCCTAGAAAAACGTTCTTCTTGAGCGGCAGCTTTCACAATACCGTGCTGGATAAGAGCCGCTGCTGAATCATGGTAGTAAGCAGAAATACCAAGAACTATTCCTCCTTTCATAAGCAATCATTTTTCAAAATTGATGTAAAAATCATCTTTTACATAGCTATTTCCTATTCTTATATCTACGTAAAACAACCTACTATCCATATATCCATTAGAATCAGTATAAACTCTATTGGAAATATGGATTTGATCTTTTATGAGACTCCATAAAGTCGTGGTGGATTAGTATGAAACCGATATTAGCTGCATGTTTTTTTGATGGTTTATAATATCCTCCTTCTATATGAATGACTTGTACCGTTTTTCATGCAGCTTCCATATACAGTATTACCCTCCCCGAGGTCAGATACTTGCCAACATTTCGACGTAGTTAGAAAACTCAATGTCGTCAACTTAAGTAAAATCACCGATAGATTTGATTAAACTTAAAATGACATTTCTTGTATCTATTGAAAGTTCTGTTTGGTCTATAAGGTTCCCTATATCTAGCGATAAAACTTACAATTTTTTTCTCAAATAATTCTTGAGCAATATGTCTATTGCGCCCACTCCAATTGTTAGGACAGTATTTACCTAAAGTTAAGGTTGGTTTTAAGTTTATTAAATACCACTAGCGTTCTAGTTTTTCTTAGAGTATGTTTAAAAATTAAATTCGGCTAATCTTGATAAAATGATATCAATAAAAGCTATTTGTATGAAAGTCAAAGAAGATTCTATGGTTTTTTCATAATCACGCGTCAATCTTCGGAAAAAATTGAGCCACCCAAATGACCGTTCTACTTGCCAACGA
>JAHDDQ010000118.1 GCA_020629275.1 Tenacibaculum sp.
CTTCTCCTTTTTCTTGTACATGAGTGTAAGCATCTATTAAACGTAAGTATTCGTTTACGTTACGTCCTATTGGCATATGATTTACACCTTCATGAACAACTGTCCCTTCTTCATCTATTATGTAAGTAGCTCTATAAGTTACATTATCTCCTTCAACCTGTACAGTACCAGAAGCTTCGTCATATGTTTCGTTAGCTATATCTAAAATACCTAAGATCGATGATAAGTTGCGGTTACTATCAGCTAATAGTGGATAGGTAACTCCTTCGATTCCACCATTATCTTTAGATTGATTTAACCATGCAAAGTGTACTTCAGGAGTATCACACGACGCACCTATTACGATTGTGTTTCTTTTATCAAATTCTGGTAAAGCAGCTTGAAAAGCGTGTAATTCAGTAGGACATACAAAAGTAAAATCTTTTGGATACCAAAATAAAACTACTTTCTTCTTATTGTTAACTGCTTCATCTAAAACGTTTAACTTGAACGTATCTCCCATTTCGTTCATTGCATCTACGTTTAAATCTGGAAATTTTTTACCAACTAATGTTGCCATGTTTTAATTTTTAAATTTGAATTATTATTTTACACTGTTTCTCAAAACAGGTGCAAAATTACTGTCTTGTTAGTGTATTACAAATTAAAAATCACAAGAAAATCTTATTACATCATAAGATTTTTCAATACCATGCAATCATGTTTTTTTGTAACTTTATAAAACACTTATTATTAAAAACTTAGATACTAAAAATAAATAAAAACTATTTTGATATAAAAATTATAGATATAGATTATTCATTGCTTTATCGTAAGTTTGGTGAAGCATTAAACCAAAAACAACTAAAAAATGAAAGAACTAAATTCAGAAAACGGACCTGCTAAATGTCCTTTCCACAGTACACAAGAAAATTTTGCTGGTGGAGGTACTACAAATAGAGACTGGTGGCCAAATGAATTAAAACTAAATATACTTCGACAAAACGCTACTAAATCTAATCCGATGGGAGAAGATTTTAACTATACTGAAGCGTTTAATAGTTTAGATTTTGCTGCTTTAAAACAAGATGTTCTCGATTTAATGACAGATTCTCAAGATTGGTGGCCAGCTGATTACGGTCATTATGGAGGATTTATGATTAGAATGGCGTGGCATAGTGCTGGTACCTACCGTATTGGAGACGGAAGAGGTGGTGCTTCTTCTGGTACGCAACGCTTTGCTCCTTTGAATAGCTGGCCAGATAATGGAAATTTAGATAAAGCACGCTTGCTATTATGGCCAGTAAAGAAGAAATATGGAAATAAAATCTCTTGGGCAGACTTAATGATACTCGCTGGTAATTGTGCTTTAGAGTCTATGGGCTTTAAAACTTTTGGTTTTGCTGGTGGTAGAGAAGACGTATGGGAACCAGAACAAGATATATATTGGGGAAGCGAAACTAAATGGGGAGCTAATGAAAAGCGTTACAAAGATGGAAAACTTGAAGGGACTTTAGGAGCGGTTATGATGGGGTGGATTTATGTAAACCCAGAAGGTCCAAATGGAGATCCTGACCCAATAGGATCGGCACATAATGTTAGAGAAACATTTGGCAGAATGGCTATGAATGATGAAGAAACGGTAGCACTAATAGCTGGTGGTCATACTTTTGGTAAAGCTCATGGTGCTGCTGATCCAGATAAATATGTCGGTACTGAACCTCATGGAGCATCTATTCAAGAAATGAGTACTGGTTGGAAAAACACTTATAAAACTGGAGTTTTAGATCATGCAATAACAAGTGGCCTCGAAGGTGCTTGGACGCCAAATCCAATACAATGGGATCATGATTACTTTGATGTTTTATTAAATTATGAATGGGAATTAACAAAAAGCCCTGCTGGTGCCTACCAATGGACACCTACAGCAGATTCTAACGCAAGAATGGCTCCTAGAGCAGGTAATGCTGATGAAAGGCAAGCTCTAATGATGTCTACAGCAGATATCGCTTTAAAAATGGACCCTGATTACAGGAGAATATCAGAACATTTCCATAAAGATCACGCTGCCTTTGAAGATGCTTTTGCTCGTGCTTGGTATAAGTTAACGCACAGAGACATGGGACCTATTGATCGTTATTTAGGACCTGAAGTTCCTAAAGAAGAATTATTATGGCAAGATCCAGTTCCTAAAGTCGATTATAGTTTAAATAACGATGATATTGATACTTTGAAAAAAATGATTTTAGACTCAGGATTATCAATATCTGAACTAGTTAAAACTGCTTGGGCCTCAGCTTCAACATATAGAGGTTCGGACAAACGTGGCGGTGCAAACGGTGCACGTATCCGCTTAGAACCTCAACGCAGTTGGGAAGTAAATAACCCTGAAGAATTACATAAAGTATTAACCATTTTAGAGACTATTCAAAACAAATTTAGTGGAACTGTTTCTATGGCAGACTTAATAGTTTTAGCTGGTAATGTTGGTATTGAGAAAGCAGCAAAAAACGCAGGGCAGGACTTAACTGTTCCTTTTTCGCAAGGAAGAGGAGATGCCACACAAGAACAAACTGATATTGAATCATTTAGTCACTTAGAACTTTTAGCAGATGGTTTTAGGAACTACATAAACCCTAAATTAGACATCGCTGATGAAGATCTATTAGTAGATAGAGCTAACTTATTAACGCTCTCTATTCCTGAAATGACAGTACTAGTTGGTGGTTTACGTGTCTTGGGTGCTAACTATAACAATTCTAATCATGGTGTTTTCACAGATAACGTTGGGCATTTAACTAATGATTTTTTTGTTAATATCTTAGATCTTTCTTTAACTTGGAAAGCAACGTCGTCCGATGATAAAGAATTTACAGGTTCAAATCGTACCACAGGTGATGTTAAATATAAAGGAACAAGAGCTGATTTAATATTTGGATCTAACACTGAATTAAGAGCTATAGCTGAAGTATATGGAACAGATGATGGACAAGAGAAATTTGTACATGATTTTGTTAAAGCTTGGGTAAAAGTAATGGACCTTGATCGATTTGATCTGGCTTAATAACTTAGTACATTAATTAACCAAAAAGGTATTCTATTTTAGAATACCTTTTTTATTGATCCCATTTTAGTTTACTGGAGTCTAACTTCTTTTCATTAGCAATAACATAGCTTAACACGAACTTTGCACAGTAATTCAATACTACATCAGTACACAAATAAAACTATACTGAATCGTAAATCCTGATGATACTTCATTATAAGTGTTCATTTCAGTAAAATTGAATGATAAATATTTAGAAATAACTATTAAAATACCTTTAGAGTTAACATTTATAGTTATTGAGTTAAAGTATACTTCATTCTCTCACTAGATTTGTACAAGAAATAATTATTAATCTAAAAAACATAAACATATGAGTAACGAGAAGAGTATTTTGGGAGTATTAGTAGGAATGGCAGCTGGAGCTGGATTAGGAGTTTTATTTGCACCAGACAAAGGAAGTAGAACAAGAAAAAAAATAAGTGATGGAGCTATTTCTGCACGAGATACTCTAGTAGAAGAGGCAACTATTTTAAAAGAAGAAGTTTCAGACAAAACGGAAACATTGAAGAATAATGTTTCAGAAACATTACAATCTAAAGCAAGTACTTTAGAAGAAAAATTAGACCATATCATTACAGATGCAAGTTATAAGGCAGATGATGTAATTACCAATTTAGAGCAAAGATTGAAAGTATTAAAAGCTAAGAATAAGAAATTACAAACTAAATAATGTCTATCTTAAAATCATTAGACACTACGTCAGAAAAAGCTGTTGAAAAAACTGAAGAATTTTTAACTTATTCAAAAGAGTATTATAAATTAAAAATTTTTCAAATTTTAACGTCCTCACTTAGCATGGTGTTTACTTTCGCCATTATTAGCATACTAATGCTTATTGCATTTATCTTTTTAGCAGTAGCAATATCACAGGCATTAAGTGTTTATTTAGAAAGTAAATTTTTAGGACATCTAGTAGTAGTATTGATTTTTATGATATTTGCTTTTACCGCCTATTTAACAAGAAATCGTATCGAGAGTTTAGTCATAAAAAGCTTATCCAAAAAATATTTTGATGATGAAGAAATTTTATAAAAATCAGGAAGAAATAGTTGTGGAACTACAGAAATTAAAATTGAAGAGAGATATTTCAGTTGAAGAATTAAAGATAGTTAAACAACAGTTTAAAGAAGACATATCGATAAGTAGTTGGTTACAGACTGCTTTTAGGACACTTGGACGATTTGGCGCATATAACCTAGCAAAAAAAATAATAAAATAATTTTTATTTCGTCGAGCCATTCAATAAGTATTGCAAATGCAATTGGTTTATGAATAAAAACACATATATGACTTTAATAAAAAGTTAACCACAAAAAAGAGGAACAAATTGTTCCTCTTTTTTATTTTTCTATATTTGGTAGGACATCTATTATGCTAATAAGAGAATTACTAAATGACTTTAAAAAAAATTACGCTATTACTTTTTCTTTTACCTCTTTTCCTTAACACACAAACTATTAATACTTCACTAATATCTGAGTATAATAGACTACTTTCTAAAGATCAAGATAGTGCTGTTTTTTTCTGTAACCAGTTAATTAATAATAAAAAAAATGAGATTAAAGCATATGGCCTAGCTGGTAAAGCCTACGTGAATATTTTACAATCGAAATTCAAGTTAGCAGATGATCTTTACAACCAAGCATTGCTTTTATTAGAAAAAAATAGTTCACAAATAAACGGAGAGGCAAAAGCAAATATTCTTTATCTGCATGCCCTTGGAACTATGGAGCGCCAAGATTTGGAAGCGACTATCAGTACTCTCAACAATGCTCTTAAGCACTGTTCTCATTATTCGTCTTTCATATTAAAAACAAGGCTTCAATCTACATTAGCAAGAGCTTATTCGCTTGCTAACAACCATAAAGAAGCTATTGCTATAAGTAAACTCACGCTAAAGAGTATAAAAAGCAATCCTCAGTTTTCAACAAATAAAGAATTAAGAAAAGAATATGCCAAAGAACTGGTTAAAGCTTCGTATCGACTAATTAATCTGTATTTGTCTAACAGAGAAAAACATCACTCATATTTAGATTCTACTCAGTTATATATTAATACTTATGAAAAATTTTCAAAAAGAAATTCAATACGCAGTTATAACGGTAATATTGCAACATCTAATGCAGATATAAATTTTTATAAAAAAAAATATGACTCAGCAAAATATTACTATAAGAAAGGGTTAACCTTCTATAAAAAGAAAAATTATAAGAAAAGAATTGCTCAGATTTTATTCAAAATAGCTGAATGTGAATATTTTTTGACTAATTACAACGCTGCTAAAACCATATTTTTAGAACAAATGGACACTAATGTTTGGTCTGAATTTCAGCTTTTAGAGAATAAAGCAAGTACCTATTTCTACTTATTTAAAATTTACGAAAAACAAGGAGAACAAAAAAAAGCTTTTATGTATGCTGATCGTTTTTCAGATGAAATTAAAAAGCATCTTAAGTTTAAAAATGCTACAGATTTATTAGTTAATACTATTGTACTTAGAAAAGAAAAACAAGAAGAAATAGAAGGATATGTAAAAAACTACGAACAGCAACAATTGAAAAATAAACGGTATCAATATATTTTATTACTATTATTAGTAATCACCTTATTATTAATTATTTTTTCCGTTATTATAAAAAGAAAAAACAAAGAAAACATCGGGAAACTTAATACCCGAATTAAGCAGTTACAACATAATATCTCTTCTAACCGTAATACAAATACTCATAAAAAGTCAAGTTTAACTGATGAGGGGGCTATAAAGCTTTTAGATAAATTAAAAGCCTTAGAAAAAGAACAGTTATTCCAACAACAAAATTACACCTTGAATTTAGTGGCTAAAAAACTAAAAACGAATTCTAGTTATTTATCTAAAACAGTCAATCAACACTTAGGTTTAACATTTGCTGAATATACAAACAACTTAAAAATAAATGCTATCATAATAAAACTGAATGAGCAGAAAAACTTCAGAAACTATACCATTGATGCTTTAGCAAAAGAAGCGGGCTACAAAAGTGTTAACTCTTTTAATAGTAATTTTAAAAAACTACTTAAAATAACCCCTTCTCAGTACTTAAAAGAATTGAAACGTAATCATTAAGTTCTATCTACAGGTATTTCCCAAGCGCAGAAATGTGGTCCACATACATAACCTAATCCTGGAATATATTGTAAGATTTGTCCTGGTTCACAATCTGGTGCTACCGCTGCGTTTATTTTTCTTAACTCTTCCTTCTTTAAAACTTTAACATTTAGACTTTTAAAACTCATAATTATTTTATTTTTTTAATGATATATACAAACCTATTAAAATTTTCTAATGGAAAATGCTATTTCAAATCCACACAAGACAAAACACAGCTAACACAAAATAAAATCCTAAAAATCAAATACTTAAAACAAAAAAACATATACTCAAATTTGTAAATTTGCATATACTTAAATTGATTTTTCATATATACTAAGACTATATTTGGGATAATACTTGTTGAGTACATCTTGTGAGGTCTACATAATTTTTAATTCAGCTATAGCAATTCTGATTTCAGGAACTTGTAAAAATTACAGGTATTAGACATAAGCTATGAATGTCTTTAAATGCTCATAGAGAACCTAATTTTTAAATTTTAATTATAATGAAAAAATCAGTTTTAAACATCGGAAAATTATTAAGCAAAGAAGAGCAGAAATCAGTATCTGGTGGGTTTGGAGTTTTTTTTAACACTTGTCCTGGTTATACAAAATTTGAATGTCTTTCAAGACCTCAATGTGCTTGGAATGGTAAATCTTGTATTACAGATACACCTCACATAGTTTAACAAAAAAAGGCAATAAAAGCTTCTCTTGATACTTTTATTGCCTTTTGTGATTAATCTATAGAAAATTCTATAAATATCAGAGCTCCCTGTTTAAATTAAAACTTAATTTTCTGTTTTTTTAGATTGTTTTTTATGGTATTAATTAATTCTTTTTTCTTGATGTTGAACTTGAAAAATGTAAAATTTTGATTTCTTATTCGCTCTTGATAAAGACCTTTGTAATCTACAAAAGCTTTGGAGATAAAATCATAAGAAACATCTAGATTGACATCTCTATTTATTTTAACGAACTTCTTTACAACTAAATTTATAATGGCAATAACTGGATTAAATATAAACCCTGTGATATGAATTTTATCTACTTTAATAGATTTTACTTTTAAAGTATTAGTACTTATTTCAAAATTCATGGGTATATGTAAATCAGCAGAAAGCCTTTTATTAATTATTCTACGTTTTTTTCCAAAGAATTTAATATACCTTCTATACCTAGCTCTTCCTCTGATTTTTATCTTCACAGTTGAATTACCTGATATAGAGATACTTCTTAAAGAAAAACCATATAGATTAACTTTTTCCCTACTACTGTACTTTCGAAATTCTGGAAATGTAGCAATAGTTTCGCGAATCAGCTTATCTCCAAGACCAAGGTCTAAGAAAGGGCCTCTTCCAGATGCTAAACCTATTTTTGCCTGAAAATATTTACCTGGATCTTCAGCAATGTTACTCAGCATAATTGCAATCGCACCTGCAAGTTCATTTTTATCAAACTTAATTGGTCCTTTTCCTGCAGTAGCTGAACTGTTATTTTTATATTGGCTTTCTATTTCTTTCAATAGTTCTGCTTGCTCTTCTTCAACGCTAGCTAACAATTCCTCTTCGGTGAGTCCTGTTTCTTGTAAATAGGTCTGATTGACACCATTTACAAACACGTCATCTTTAAATTCTGTGTCTTCTAAATCTAATTCTTCATCAATATTTAATTCTGTATCTGGTATTAAGGCTTCTTGATCTTCAAGTGTTTCTGTAGAATCACTACATCTAGTTAACAGTATACTACTTACTAAAAGCAGCATTAAATAAATTGCTTTTTTCATTTTTAAAAGTTTTTAGTTTTTCAAATTATTAATTTAAAAACATAGCTATTCATTGACTGAGGATTAGGGAGACTCTCTTTTGTTTTCAATTTCTTTTGTCTTAAGAATTAGCTTTGTTTTGATGGCAATATACATTTTACATCTTGAAAAAAGGCTCATCTTATAACTTGATACCTATATCTTTATAAATATTCCACTGCAAGACATAAAGCTTATAATAATCGAGAACAATACCTCATAAGTTTCTAAATAAAAAGCAATACCCAAACTAAATTAAGCATAGTACAATCTGCAATTATTTCAAATAAAAAAGACCTAGGAATACCTAAGTCTCTTTAGTTTTTAGTGGTAAAAATTTCTTATTTACTAGCGAATAATTTTATATCATTTTCTGAAACTTCTTTTTCACCTAAAATAATTAAACGTTCAACTACATTACGGAGTTCACGTATGTTTCCTGTCCAGTCATACTCTTGTAATAGTTGTATTGCTTTTTTAGAAAATTCTTTTTTAGGACTTCCTTGCTCTTTAGCTATTTTTTCAGTAAAAAAGTTTATTAACAAAGGTATATCCTCTCTTCTATCGTTTAGTGCTGGTACTTTTATTAAAATAACCGCTAGCCTGTGATACAAATCTTCTCTGAAACGTCCTTCAGCAATTTCTTTCTTTAAATCTTTATTGGTAGCTGCTAATACACGAACATTAACTTTTATGTCTTTATCAGATCCTACTCTGGATATTTTATTTTCTTGTAACGCTCTTAAAACTTTAGCTTGTGCGGATAAGCTCATATCTCCAATCTCGTCTAAAAAAATAGTTCCTCCATTTGCTGCTTCAAACTTTCCTGCTCTGTCTTTATTAGCGCCTGTAAAACTTCCTTTTACATGACCAAACAACTCACTTTCTATCAATTCAGAGGGTATTGCGGCACAATTTACCTCTATCATAGGAGCTTTTAATCTATCTGACTTTTCATGTAACCAATGTGCAACTAACTCTTTTCCTGTTCCATTTGGCCCAGTTATTAATACCCGAGCGTCTGTAGCGGCAACTTTTTCTATAATTTCTTTAATATGAGTAATTGCATGGCTATCTCCAATCATCTCATAGTTTTGGCTGACTTTCTTTTTCAGCCTCTTATTTTCAACAACAAGTTCTTTTCTATCTAATGCGTTTCTAACTGTATTTAATAACCTATTTAAATCTGGTGGTTTTGATATATAATCAAACGCACCTAATCGCATGGTATTAACAGCAGTGTCTAAATCTCCATGACCAGAAATCATTACCATTGGTATCTCTGGTTTTATTTTTTTTGCCTTTTCCAATACCTCTACTCCATCCATTTTAGGCATTTTAATATCACATAATACTAAATCGTAATCGTTATTTTTAATCAACTCAATTCCCGCTAAACCATCTTCTGCTTCTTCTACCTGGTATGCGTCATTCTCTTCTGAAATAATTTTCTTTAATACCCTACGAATTGCAGCTTCGTCTTCTATTATTAATATTTTGCTCATGTAAAGTTCTTTTTTGTTAATTTTAAAATGATGATTTTTATTATGATTAAATTCATGATTAACATGAGGGGACATCATTTTATTAAATATAGAATAATCATAAATTATGCCACTAACCGAGGTGACATAAATGTATCAATTTGTTTAGTATAAAATTAATTTTCTCCTGTATCTTTTTTAATAATATGAATATCTCTTTGAGGAAAAGGAATACTAATATTATTAGATGCGAATAATTCATTAATTCTAAAACGTAAATCACTTTTGGGAATGGCTCCCTTAAAACTGTCGTTAAGTGTAAAAACTAATTTAAAATTTAAGGCACTATCTCCAAAATCATCAAACAAAACCATTGGTGGTGGTTGTTTAAGTATACTTTCGTGCTCAGTAGCAGCTTCAATAAGCAACTTTTTTACTAATGCTACATTTGATCCATATGCAACTCCTACTGTTACATTTTCTCTAGTAATCGTTCCGTTTTGTGTCCAATTAAACAGTATGTTAGTTAAATATTTATGATTTGGTATTATTATTACTTTGTTATCAAAAGTTACAGCTCTTGTAGTCCTTAATTTAATTTCTTCTACTCTTCCTACTTTATCTTCCATTTCAATAATATCGCCTACATGTACACTTTTATCTAATATGATAAAAATTCCAGAGATAATATCCTGAAAGAATGTTTGCAAAGCTAAACCAACACCTATTAAAAGAGCTGTAGATGCAGCAAAAATTGCCGTTATTTCTATTCCAGAACTTTGTAATGTTGTTAAAAAGATAATGATATATAACAACCATTTTCCAAAAGAAAAAACAGTATCAAATTTATTCTGATCTTCATACTCTAATCTCTTATTCACATATCTTCTGAAAATTTTCAAAAGGAATGAAGCTAAGAATATGACAATTAATAATATTAAAATTGACTTTAAGCTAATGCTAATATGATCATTATACTCTAGAGCATAATTTAAATAACCATTAATATCTTTCAGTATCTTATTAATTTCTTTCATGATTCTAATTTATGCACTATATCTGATCCATTTCCACAAGTCCTTATAGGTAGCTTTCTTTCCGTACATTAAAATTCCTACTCTATATATTTTTGCAGCCAACCATACTACTCCTAAAAATGTAGCAACTAAAATGAGCATTGAAATTAATATCTCCCACCAATTAACACCAAAAGGAACACGCATTAACATTACTATTGGTGAAGTGAATGGTATATGAGAAAAAATAACAGAAACTGGTCCATGTGGATCATCAATTACGGTAAAAGCTCCAACGTAAACAGCTAACATTAATGGTAACATTATTGGCATCATAAATTGCTGTGTATCTGTTTCACTATCTACAGCAGCTCCTACGGCTGCAAATAATGAGCTGTATAGCATGTAACCTCCTAAAAAGTAGAAAATAAATAAAAAGAAAAGTTTAATTATTGGTAACTTCTGAAGTTCTTGAAAAATTAACTGTGCCTTATCTCCACCAACAGAATTTAATGCTCCAATCTGATCCGAAGGTAAATTTGTTTCAGGCATACCTCCCATTTCAACACCAAATACTGATGAAGCTATTGTAC
>JAHDDQ010000119.1 GCA_020629275.1 Tenacibaculum sp.
CCCTTTAGAGCAAAAGTATCTGCATCAACCCCAAGAATTGTATATACATAAAAAACTATTGTTGAAACCAAGTTAGAATCAAAAGAGTTTGGATTATATATTAAAGGTTCGAATTCGTTGTACTGAAAATTAAGATTGGTATCGTTAACGTTTAATACTGAAGTTTCATAAGACGATCCATAAACTGGTCTTGCCGATTGTACTTGCAATGTTGCTGAAAAACTATTTGAATTTTGTTCATTAACAATTATCGTAAATGCACAGTTGATACGTTCTTGTGGTAAGAATTTTTTATTAGTCCATTTCGTTTGATTGATGAACTCATTTAAAGATTCTTGTAACGTTTTATATACCTGCTTATTTGTACTTTGAACTCTATCTGCATTTACTACCACAACAGCGTTAAGCTCTTCTTGTGCAAAAACACTAGTAAGCGTACATAAAATAACTGTGAAAACAATAAGGACTTTACGCATTTATTCGACTAATAATTTCGTTAATAATATCTTTTGCTACTTCTACTTTAGATTTTAAAGGGAATATCTTTTCATTAAAATCTTTATCAATAATAGTAATTTTATTTGTGTCTCCTGCAAAACCAGCTCCTTTATCCTTTAATGAATTTAAGATAATAACGTCTAAGTTTTTGCTCTCAATCTTCTTTCTGGCATTCTCAATTTCATTATTTGTTTCTAAAGCAAATCCTACCAGAAATTGTTTCTTTTTTGCAACACCTAATGATTTTAAAATATCTTTTGTTGGTGCTAACTCAATTACTAACGAAGCCTCTTTCTTTTTTATTTTCTGAATTTCAATATTTTTTGGCTTATAATCAGCCACAGCTGCCGATAGAATAGCAATATCTACATCTTTATAGTAATTATGACACGCTTCATACATTTCTTGTGCAGAAGTAACATCTATTCTATGAATTAAGGAGTGTTGTATCGTTTGACTCGACGGACCAGAAACCAAATATACTTCAGCGCCATTATTTGCTGCTGCCTTCGCTATTGCAAATCCCATTTTACCTGAAGAATGATTACCAATGAAACGAACTGGATCTATAGCCTCGTATGTTGGGCCTGCTGTTAATAAAAGTTTCTTCCCTCTTAACGGAAGCTTTGAAGCTATGTCTTTGCTAATAAAGTCTATTATATCTTCGGGTTCCGCCATTCTCCCTTTTCCTACTAATCCGCTTGCCAACTCTCCAGAAGTAGCAGGAATCATAATATTTCCAAAAGTTTGCAAACTCTCTAAATTCGTTTTTGTTGATGGATGCTTGTACATATCTAAATCCATTGCTGGTGCGAAGTATACAGGACATTTAGCTGAAAGGTAAGTTGCTAATAGTAAGTTATCACAAGTTCCACTGGTCATCTTGGATAAAGTATTGGCAGTTGCTGGAGCAATTAACATAATATCTGCCCACAATCCCAAATCTACATGGTTATTCCACATTTCATTTTCATCTTCTTTGTCATAAAAAGTTGAATGAACTGGATTTTTTGAGAGTGTTGAGAGTGTTAATGGAGTTATAAAATCTTTAGACGCAGGAGTCATTATTACTTTGACTTCTGCGCCTGATTTTATGAATAAACGTACTAAACTAGCCGTTTTATAAGCAGCAATGCCTGCTGTTATACCAAGTAAAACTTTTTTTCCTTGGAAGATAGACATTAGTTTGTCTCTGGCGATCTATGGTAAATCTTTTCACTTAACCATTCTTCAACAGCCATAGCTGTAGGTTTTGGTAAACGTTCGTAAAATTTAGAAACTTCAATTTGTTCTTTATTTTCGAATACTTCTTCTAAACTATCATTGTAAGTAGCAAATTCATCAAGCTTATCTACCAATTCTTTTTTTAAGTCAGAATTAATTTGTGTAGCTCTTTTTGCTATAATTGAAATAGCTTCGTAGATATTTTCTGTAGGTGCTTCTAATGTTTCTCTATCGTAAGTAATTGTTGTAACCGGCGCCTTCGTTTCTTTATAATTCATATTTAACTTTTTACTGATGATTGTTCAATGTTTTTATTTTGTTCTTCCTTAAGAGTAGCCAGCATTTTGTTTGATTCCTCTAAATATTTTGTTTCAGGAAAGTTACGTTTTAATTTATCATAAGCTTTTATAGCTTCAATAATACGTTCTTTTTTTCTTCTTTCAGTACTTTTTACTGCAAAATCATGAGAAGCTTTCAACCTAAAGAATAAAGCTTCTTCTTTATACTGTGTTCCTAAATAGTCTGATAATAAATTATCTATAGCTGCAATGGTCGCTCTATAATTTCTAGGATCGGTTTGTGCAGTACGATAATATGTCTTAGCAATCTCAAATGCTTTGGTTTCCAACTTGAATTGTAATTCTTTGTAATACTTATTAGCTTCATCTACTTTTAAAGAACTTGGATATTTATCTATAAAAGATTGAAATGATTCTAATGCTTTATTAGTATCTGTTGGATCTTTACTGTATACAGGAGCTGCTTTGTAATAACTTAATGCAGACAGGAAATCTGCTTCTTCTACTTTAGAGCTTTTTGGATAGTTTTGCGAAAAACGGTTAAAATAGTATCCTGCAATACTGTAGTTTTTCTCATTAAAATTAGAATTCGCTACCATGTATTGAATTCTTTCCATTTGTGGTTTGTTACGATATGAAGGTGTTATCTTTTCAAACAAACGCAAAGCTTTACTATATTTCTTGGCTTCATACATCTTAACAGCCATTTTATATTGCTGCTCTAATGTACCTTTGTTTAATACTCTGTTATACTCACCACAAGATGTTAGTAACAAAACTACTAACATTGATAATGCTATTTTTTGGATTTTTTGCATCGTGCAAAATTAATAATTAATTATGTATTTTTAAAATGGAATTTACTCAAAGTAAATTCTAATGCAATAAAGCACAATAATAAAGAAAACTTATTAAACGTTTGTTAAATTTATTCAGTTGTTGATTGTGCTGTAACTAGCTGTTTTACATCATTATCGAATAAATATAATCCTCCTTTGTCATCTCCAATTAACTTAATTTTATCTAAAATCGTTCTTGCTAAAGCTTCTTCTTCTATTTGTTCAGAAACATACCATTGTAAAAAGTTATGTGTTGCGTAGTCTTTTTCTTGCAAAGTTATGTCTACTAAATCGTTTATTGATTGAGATACCATTACCTCATGATCAAATAATGTTTGAAACATATCTTTAAAAGAACCAAACTTTGGTGAGGGCGCTGCTAAAGCTGGTACCATTGCATGTCCACCTCTTTCATTTATAAACTTCACTAATTTTAACATATGCATTCTTTCTTCATCTGAATGTGCATACATAAACTGAGATACTCCTTCAAAACCTTGAACTTCTGCCCAAGATGCCATAGCCAAATATACCTGTGATGACTGTGCTTCTATTTGCACTTGTTTATTTAAAGCTGCTTCTATTTTTCCTGATAACATAATATAAAATCTAATTATAGTGCAAAGATGCGAAAAAACTCACAGAAAAGATCTGTGAGTTTTCGAGTTTCCAAATTATTTAAACAGATAAAGTAAACTACTCTTTTATCTTAATGATTCTCTTATAAAGAATCTACGAAATCTGAGATCTTCGTTTGTAATTCTTCCGAAGCAGCCAATAAGGGAAGGCGTACTTCGTCTGAACATATTCCTATTTTTTGTAACATGGATTTTATACCTGCTGGATTTCCTTCTTCAAAAATCAAATCTATACCGTTCATCATTTTATAGTGTAATTCATATGCTTCTTTAACTTTTCCATCTAATGCAAACTGAATCATTGAAGAGAAGTCTTTACACAGGCCTTGGCCAATTACACTTATTACTCCAGCTCCTCCCGCTAGTGTTATAGGTAAGGCGATCATATCGTCTCCTGATATTACCAAAAAATCTTTTGGTGCATTTTGTATGATACGCGTGGCTTGTATTAAATCACCTTTCGCTTCTTTTACTGCAACTATATTCGAAAAGTCATTTGCTAATCGTATAATAATTTCTGGCGAAACGTTAGACGATGTACGTCCTGGTACATTATATAATATTATTGGTTTTTCTGTAGCTTCTGCTATAGCTTTAAAGTGTTGGTATATTCCTTCTTGTGTTGGTTTATTATAATGTGGTGAAACAGATAAAATAGCATTAAAAGAGGTTAAATCTGTATTTTTTATCTCTTCTACTACGGCAGCTGTATTGTTTCCTCCTATTCCTAAAACAAGTGGTAAACGGCCTTTATTAGCTTCAACTATTTTAGTTTTAACGGCTTCTTTTTCTTCTTTTGTTAATGTAGTTGGTTCTCCTGTAGTACCTAAAACTACTAAATAATTTACTCCATTAGTTATTTGATGATTCACTAAACGCTCTAATCCATCAAAATCTATACTCTTATCTTCATTAAACGGAGTAGCTAAAGCTACACCAGTTCCCTTAAATTGCTGCATGGTTTTAATTAAAATTTATCGTAAAATTACTGCTTTATTTACTACGATAATTATTTTTAGAAAGAATACACAAATTTCTTGAGAGGTGTTTAAATTTTAATCAATGATTTCCAATAAAATGAATTGATTAATTTGTGGATCATATTTTTTAAAATTATCGTCAGAAACTAACAACAACGATTTATTTCCGTTAGATAAGAGAGGTCCAAAAGTTATACCTTCTATATTATCTATAATTCCTTTTGTTAGGAAAGGCCTAATACTTTCAAAGTTTAGCAATAGCTCTTTTTTTGCAAATATCAATTCTAAATCCTTTAATTTAGGTTTTTGTAATGTATTTGTAGTTATATCATTAATTACTACTTTATATAACTTTACCGTATTACCATAACTTCCGTAACCACTTTGATAAGCCCTTTCTACCACTATAAATTCATTTTTTTTATATTCTAATATAGCTGTTACCCCATTTACATTAATATTGCCTTTCTTGGACTTAGTAAACTGATCTAACTGATAAACAAATTGCTTAATTGGTAACCTTGTTTTATTGTCGAATAACGTAATTCTAACTGGTGAATTTGTTTTTGAAAAACCAGGTTCTTCTCCATCTGACTTTAAAACACTCTCCATTGCTACCCAAATACCAGTATTTTCTATATTCCTAGTTGAACTTTCAAAGCTTGCATTATGTTTAGCTTCTGTCTTGAAGTAACTCGGTATTGTATATGTATTCACATATTTCCCTTTTGAAGATATAGTAAATATTGAAGGGGATTTATTCCCTTTGATAAATCCTTCAGACACCAAATGAAATTCTTGTTTGTCAGCGTTATAAATAACGGACTCTAGATCTAATATAGTTTCCATAAAAAACTCGGACGAATCTTTTATAGTTATTACATCTTTAAAAGTTATTCCTTGAATTGTGTCGTTAACAAATTTAATATTGCTTTTTAGTACTCTAGGTGTGTTCGAATCGTCAACTACAAAATAGAAGTGATCTCCATCATAATCTACACCAGACAATCCTCCTACTAATGTATTCTTAAAATGAAGTGAATCTTGTAAAATATATTCATCAATGAAACGAAGTTTTATACCTTTTGACTCTTTTTTACAACTTGCAAAAAGAAAACTGAATACTAATATAGTAATGAATAATTTATGCATTGAAGTTTAAAATTTTAGATGAATAGGCTCGAGAATACTATGTATTATTTATTTTCTGACTTTATAACCATTCCTTTGTAAATAATATATTGTGCAATGATATACGTTATCATAATAGCTACTCCGAAGAACATTGAACTTTTATAGAACTTGTTAATTGCCAAAATACTATCGGATAGTATAAAAACTGAAGCACCTACTAGTAGCCATATATTTTCAATTGCTCTTTTATTTTCATAGAAATTAAGAAAACTAACGATTCCCATAATTGATATTACTATCCCATATATAAGTACGGGGATTATTAACGCTCCTAAACTATCTTTAATTCTCAAAAAAATTATAGTGAAATAAGTTCCATAACACAATGATGAAAAAAATATTGTTGTCTTTTTTATATTTGATAAAAAACTAAGTATTATCTTAATAAGTATGAGGTGTGTTATTAAGAAAGATAACAGCCCAAATACGAAGAAACGGTGTGGAAATAGCAATAAAAAATCACCCAAAAACGAAAAGAATAATGCTAATACATACCAAATATTTACTTTTTTTGCATGTAAAATATAAAGTACTGCTAGTACAATTATTATAAGTGGTTTAAAGACGATTTCTAAACCTCTGTTACTAGAAAGAACGGCATAAATATCTCCCAAAGAAACAATTAAAAACAAAATTGAAATAAGTGTTATTTTAAGTTTCATTTTAATTTATTTGAATTTTTATCTCTTCTTGTTCTTTTAAAATAAAGCCATGGTAGAATAGATACTTTGACAAATAATAAACTCCTAAAGATATTGCGTAAAAAAGAGTGTTTGATTGGTCTGAGATAACGATTAAATAAGCTAAATCTGAAAATACTCTAAAACCTACACCTATTAAAATGATTTTATTCGCCATAATCATAGTGTTCAAATAGTTTGTTAAACATACTGAAAGCGCTAAACAAACGGCGACTCCATGAAACACAATAGAAACTAAATAATTACCGGCATCTTCAATAACAAAAATTAAAATAACAGCTAATAACACGATAAAAAAAGCTAGATATTTTAAGATTAAATTTACCGATTTACTCTTCAATTCTTTGAATATAATTAAAGCTAATATTACGTTTGAAAAGCCGTAAGTAAAAGTAGCTAAAATGAATAGTTGCTCTTGAGTACTAATACAATCTGCTATGAAAGTAACTATAAAAAATATTAAAATTAATTTTTGTCTTTTCTGACTGGATAAGTAATATAAAAATACCAAAATTAATGTAGGTACTACTTTAATCGTAAGATCTATAGTAGTAGTTTCACTAATTACAACAAACATAATTAAGAGTGTAATTAATGTATAACTTATTAATAATGGTATTTTTAATTTTGTACTTATATGCATTTATATTTTTATCTGATCATATCAATAAAATCTTGTTCAGTTATTATTGGAATATTCAAGCTTTCTGCTTTTGTCAGTTTACTAGGCCCCATATTATCACCTGCAACGATATAATTTGTTTTTTTAGAGATAGAGCTACTTACTTTTCCTCCATTATCTTCAATAGCTTTTTTAAGTTCGTTTCTTGACATTTGGTAAAACACACCTGAAACTACAAAAATAGTATTTGCAAGTTTATTGGTTAAGTTTTCAAGACTCTCTTTAGAAACTTCTAACTGAACTCCGTAAGTCTTCAATTTATGAATTAAAATGATATTATGCTCATTTTTTGAAAAATCAATGATACTTTGTGCTATTCTATCACCTATTTCATCTACCGCAACTAACGTTTCTAAGTCGGCATTCATTAGATTATCGATAGATTTAAAATGTTTTGCCAGCTTTTTCGCTACAGTTTCACCTACAAAACGAATCCCTAAAGCAAATAACACTTTTTCAAATGGAATTTGTTTAGATTTCTCTATTCCTTCAATCATATTTTGAGCAGATTTCTCTGCCATACGCTCTAATGGAGTAATTTGTTCCACCTTTAACTCGTATAAATCGGCATAATTTTCAATGAGTCCTTCTTTGTGCAGTAGTTCAACAGTTTCTGAACCTAATCCATCTATATTCATTGCTTTACGTCCGATGTAATGTTGAATTTTCCCTGTTATTTGAGGAAAACATCCAAACTCATTAGGACAATAATGCTTTGCATCTCCTTCATTTCTAACAAGTTCAGTATTACATTCAGGACAATGTGTCGCGTAAATTGTAGGTTGTGAATCTTTAGCTCTTCTGCTAACATCAACCGCTACTATTTTTGGAATAATTTCACCTCCTTTTTCTACTAAAACCGTATCATTAATCCGTATGTCTAACTTTTCAATTTGATCAGCATTGTGTAACGATGCTCTTTTAACTACCGTTCCGGCTAGATGTACTGGTGTTAAATTTGCTACAGGCGTTATAGCTCCTGTTCTTCCTACTTGATAAGTGATTTCATTCAATAGTGTAGCAACCTGTTCTGCTTTGAACTTGTAAGCAATTGCCCAACGTGGGGATTTCGACGTGTATCCAAGCTCTTCTTGGTGTTGCAAAGAATTTACCTTAACCACTACTCCATCAGTTTCATATGGCAAATCGTGTCGTTTTGCATCCCATTCTTTAACAAAATCTAATACTTCATCAATCGATTTAGCTAATTTAATTGTGGTAGGTATTTTAAAACCAACTTCTCTTGAAGCAGTTAATATTTCAAAGTGTGAAGCATATTTACGTTCATCAGTGACTACCTGGTATAGCAAACAATCTAAAGGTCTTTTAGCAACCTCACTGCTATCTTGTAACTTTAAACTACCACTGGCTGTATTTCTAGGATTTCTATAGGCTTCTTCTCCATTTGCAATTCGCTCATTGTTCATTTTTTGAAAACCTTCTAATGGTAAAATAATTTCGCCTCGCATTTCAAAGTTAGATACAAAGTCTTTTTTTACAGATAATGGAATAGATCTAATTGTTCTGATATTGGATGTTACTTCGTCTCCCTGAAAACCGTCACCTCTGGTAACTGCTCTAACAAATTCTCCATTTTCATAAGTTAGGTTTATTGATGCTCCATCATATTTAAGTTCACAAGTATATTCAATAGCTTCAGTTCCTAAATTTTTTTGAATACGTTTTTCCCAATCTAAAAGATCTTCTTTAGAATATGAATTATCTAAAGAATACATTCTGTTTTTATGAACTATGGTATCAAAGTTCTTTGTTATGCCTCCACCCACTCTTTTTGTTGGTGAATTTGGATCAAAAAATGCTGGGTTTTCTTCTTCTAATTTTTCTAACTCTTTTAACTTAATATCAAAATCATAATCTGAAATCGTAGCATTATCCAGTACGTAATAATTATAGTTATGTTGATTAAGTTCTTCTCTTAATAATTGTATTTTTTCTTTTATGGTCATTTTTAATCGTTCTTCAAAAAAATTTCTACCTGTCTTCTGTGCCTTAAAATATGTACGATTGTATGCTATAACAATTATTCTAGATCATAGATAACATTCCATCGTGTTTTAAATGAATATTCTTTTAGTTGTTTATTGGTTTTAAACCAATGTCCATCAAACAACTCACAACTGTATTTCTACATTTTATTTAATTCTTTAATAACCTTTTCTGTAGTGTGAATTTCTTCACCGTACTCTAGCCATTTTTCTTTGCTTACTGATTGAATATAATTGGGAATAAGTATAACCAAATTGTACTAAGTGGAAAGTAACCGTTTGTATTGATTTACAATCTTAATCTGATATTACTTTGTCTCTAACAATAATAAACTCTAAATCTGAAATTGTTTTTAAAACCACTATATAATCAAGTAAAGGTCTTCTATTTTCTTTCATTAAAGCGGTAAACATGCCGTTCTTTTGTATCTATTTTTTTACTTTCCCTGTAAACACACTTATTCCTTTAGGGAACGGATTTCCAGTAGAACGACGAAAAGATACAATTTGCCCCACGTGCCACATAGCATCTGCGATAGGGCCATTCATGGCATTCCAAAATTGAAATTCATTTTCTCCGAAAATAATCTTCAATTTCGATAAATCTTTTGTTTTTTTAAGCTTATCACTCGCCTTTTTTAAATTCTCTAATATTTGCTTTCTTTTTTGATCAAATGTCATTGATGCTTTTTCATTAGTATTAGGAATATTCATTGTGGCATTAAGTATTACCTGAGATAAACCCAAAATATGTGTAATTGTTTCTTCGGAAGTTCTTGATTCTTTAGTTGGCTTAAACCCTAAATCTTTTGGAGTTAATCCTTCTGTTGCCCAATAGAATCGAAAACCTAGTCCATCGATCATCCTACCTGCTACTGTACCTGCTGTATATTCTTTAGGTGCTTCTGGAATTTCATAATATGGTAAATTTTGACTGCTCATCGCTAATATACTTATAAAAAAAAACGCACTTAATAATCTGATTTTCATTACTACTTATTTTATATTTTTAAAACCTATTATTTGTTTTGAACCTTGTTCAATTTTTGACAGAATTAATTCACTTGTTGTTAACGATTCTATAGTCACTGTATCCTTTCTATCATTAAAATCTATAGTAATACTCGTATTATCCTCAGAAAACATCCATTTTCCATATTCCTTTTTAATTTTCTCTTCTTTAGCTATTCCTTTATCGTTTTCACTTTCAATAGTATTATCTTGTTTTACTATACTATTTGCTTCGTATTTACCATCCTTAAAAAAGAACACCCACATTTTATTTTCTTTGTGCTTGGGTATTAAGTTTTTCTGTTCTCCACGCATCATATATGTTGGGGTCCATTTACCCGATGTTAAAATATTTTTATAATTGCTAGTTTGGGAAAATCCAGTACTTGCAAATAATAAAAGTAGTATTACTAAACTTTTTTTCATGTTACTGTAACTTGTTTGTTTCAATAACGAAGATAAATAAAAAGTCCGAAGCTAAATAACTTCGGACTTTTCGCATTTTAAAAATTTCTTATTCTAATAATAAGTATATCTTCTAACTTTAGCAATGTGTTTTGCTAAACGCATAACTTGGTGTGAGTATCCATATTCATTATCATACCATATATATATAACGATTGTATCGCCATCTGCAATAGTTGCCTTACTATCAAAAATTGAAGGAGCAGTAGTTCCAACAATATCAGATGAAACCAACTCATTACACATTGAATATTGAATTTGCTCTACCAAATCACCTTCCAAGGCATATTTTTTCATGATTGCATTTACAGCTTCAACAGTAGTTTCTGAATTCAATTGTAAATTCAATATAGCTAAAGATCCATTTGGAACTGGAACTCGGATAGCATTAGAAGTTAATTTACCTTCTAATGCAGGTAATGCTTTAGATACGGCTTTACCAGCTCCCGTCTCAGTTATTACCATATTTAAAGCTGCTGCTCTTCCTCTACGGTATTTACTATGCATGTTATCTACTAAATTTTGATCGTTAGTATATGCATGTATTGTTTCTAAATGTCCTTTTT
>JAHDDQ010000120.1:0-1249 GCA_020629275.1 Tenacibaculum sp.
ATTCCATGGAAAACACATGGATTTATTGCAATTAAATCAGGAATAATGGCTGCTTCATGGATATTAGCTTATCAGGCTCTAAAACATCTACCTATTACAATTGTTACTCCTATACGATCGGCTGGTCCTTTTTTTACTTTCATTGGAGCTATTACAATTTATCAAGAAAAGCCAAACTTTTGGCAATGGATTGGATTTTTTCTGATTATTTTTTCTGTTCTGTTATATTCAAGAATTGGAAAAAAAGAGGGCATAAATTTTAAAAAAAATAAATGGATTTTCGCAATCATCGGAGCTACCTTCTTGGGTGCTTCTAGTGGTTTATATGATAAGTTTTTAATTCAAAAATTAACACTGAATCCTCAAACTTTACAATTTTGGTTTTGCTTCTATACAATACTCATATTGCTTGTTATTTTAAGTTTTACTTGGTTTCCCTATGCTAAAAAAAGAAATGCATTTACCTGGCGTTGGACTATACCTCTTGTAGGTATTTTATTACAAACAGCAGATTACTTCTACTTTAAAGCACTCCAAGACCCTGATGCGCTAATTATGTTACTTTCAGCTATTAAAAGAAGTCAAATAATTATTGCCGTAGTTATTGGTGGATTAATCTTTAAAGAACAAAATAAACGAAAAAAACTTGTACCGCTTGCAGGAATTATGTGTGGTGTTTTTTTGATCTTATACTCTTAAACTTATTTAATACTAACTTGTTTCCTGAGTTATTCATTTCTAAATGCCGAAGGTGTTACACCAACAAATTTTTTAAAAGCATAATTAAAAGAAGATAAACTATTAAATCCAACATCAAAAGCAATCGTAGCTATGGTATATTGTTTATTTTCTTTGGCTAACAATTTAATTTTTGCCTCTTTTACTCTGAAATGATTAATAAAATCATTGAAATTTTTACCTGAATATTGATTAATTATTTCCGAAATTTTCTGGTTACTTTTACCAAATAGCTTGGCTAGTTTCGATAACGTTAAGTCTGATTCTAAGTATAATTTATTTGTAATTATCGCTTTAGTTATTTCATCAAAGAACAACTTATTATCATTTACTTTAAAAGTATTCCCATTTAAATCTGTAACTTTTAAATCAAAGGCTTTGTAACTTAAAAAATAAACTATTAACGAGTATAGAATAGGTCCTGAGATATATGGAATCGTTTCATCTAATATATTAAAAACATAAGAAAGCCATATGACTAAGAATCCTAATATTAAAAAACGTAACCAAT
>JAHDDQ010000120.1:1259-2237 GCA_020629275.1 Tenacibaculum sp.
ACCTTATTTATTCTCTTTTTTATTAGATAATTAGAAAACAGCTTAAAAAAATATAAAAAAGAAGATGTAAGTAAATAAAAATAAGAATACTAGAAAATACAACAATAACCCATTTACTGTTTTGATACCATTCTTCAGTAACAAATAAGCTAGCTAAAAAAACACCTGTAAACGGAATTAATTCAGTATAATGTTTCTTTGAAATTTTAAAATTTATCTGTGTCATTCCTAAAACATACCAACGAAGAAAAGGACCTATTAATAAGAGAAATGTTAATCCTAGGAAGATAAAAACTGGCTGTAGATGATTACCAAAATTTAGCATTACAGACTTACCTATCCTAAAAGCCATGCATATAAGTATGCCTGCTAACAGGTAATTAGTTATTAGTTTTTTCTTTTTAAAAAAGACAAGATAATAAGCAATTACAATACCGTGTAATAAGCCTGCGCTGCTAATGATGATAAGAAGAATCTCAGAAAAAGTCAATTATTATTTTTTATGGAAAATAAAAAAATTAAATATAGAAAACAGTATAATAATGTAATACTTATCATAAAACATGCAATATCTATTAGTTTCTTCTTATTTGATCATCTTTCTTTTAGCATATGATGTTAATGCCAATAAATTATAAAAATCACCAAAGTTACCTTGCATAATAGCCATAATGCTATGTTTTGCTATTAATATCCTAGCTACAGGTTTATTTTGAACAATACATATTTCATCTATCATTTTTTTTGCCTTCTGCTTACCTTCTCTTTTAAAAGTATTCAAAATTTTAACTGCATTTTCTTCAGATGTTACTTCTCTATATTTTGGAGTATACCCTAATTGTTTTACAACAGTTTCAGCAACTAACCAAGTTGACCATGGATTTTGACCCGTTATTAAATTTTCATCATGGCTAATTTGTTCTAAGTACATGTATCCTTCATCGAATTTAGCACCATTTTCAACCAATTTTTCCTGTA
>JAHDDQ010000120.1:2247-11008 GCA_020629275.1 Tenacibaculum sp.
AGAAAAGGAAAAATAGTTTCAGCATCAGAAATTAGTAGTAGTTCTTCTTTATTCGTGAAGCTACTAATATTCTTTCCTTTAACCAATAAAGAATTATCGCTTAAAGTTACGTTTACCAAAGCAGCAGGTCCATGACAAACTGCTCCAATAACTTTATTAGATTCATATAAACTTCTAACAATACGTTGAATATCTTTATTTCTAGGAAAGTCAAACATCGCTCCTTTACCTCCTGTAAAGAAAACAGCTTCATAATCGTTCGAGTTTATTTTAGATACGGGAATACTATTTTTCACCTTCTGTTGAGCTTTATTATCGTTAAGAAAGGCAAAATCATAAGATCCCATATCTTCGTCATCAATCACAACGGGAGGCTTCCCTCCTTTTGGACTTGCAATATCTACTTTAAAGCCATTTGCTTCAAACACATAGTAAGCTCTTGATAATTCTGTTAATTCATACCCTGTGCTTTTATCACTACTACCCATAGTCTCAGTACTTGTAACAATGATCAATATTTTACCTTTGTAAGATTGAATATCTTCGGAAACATATGCTAAATCTGCTACTTGAGTAGTTGTTATACTTGGTGTTCTTTTAGGAATTAAATTCATAAACCACCAACCAAAACCAACCAATAAAATAATTAAACTCGTTAAAACAAGTAATGTCCATTTAACAATAGGATATTTCTTAAGCATCATTTTATATTTTAAATTATGCAACGAAATAACTGCTAATCAATTATAATTACTGACAAAATGATAATTTCATCAGAGTTAAATATGATTTTAGTATAGGTTTTCTATACTTTCAGAATAATTGTCTATAAAAATTACTTGTAAACTATAAACTATCTTCTTTAATCAATTTCATAAAATATCCTTATTACAAATTTACGCTACATAATTTGTAATAGAAGAATTACTTATAGTAACTAATCTTTGATTTATTTTACATTAGAACTATCTACTGAACTTTTTGAACTATTTTGACACTTCTTTTACATTTATTTGACACTTACACATTGATTTTAAGCTAGTTTTGTTTTAAGTTTTTCGAAAAATATTTTAACTAATTTAAAAATAAAACAATGTATAAATTTGCACTCTTTATAGTATGTATAGCTTTTACAAGCTGTGATACATCAGTGAAAAATCAATCAAAAAAATTAGCATACAACAATGCGAACTTTTCTACCAGTACAAAATTGCTAAAAGATCCTGTAACCTATTTTTCTACATTGAATACTGCTCCTTACGCCGTTTTTATTGATATCATAGAAGTTGGTAAAAATGATTTTAATCTTATTATTAAGATGGATCTAAATACTGACTCTTTTTATGTATCACCAAATTCCGTTAGAGATTTCTCAGGTAAATTTAAATTACATTTAAATGAAAATAATCAGTTGGAAAAAACAGCAGCGCTTATTGAAAAACCTCTTTCGACTGAAATATTTGATCCTCAACCTTTTGTTGATGGTAAAGTTAATTGGGTAAAAGGCGATACCACTTATACTCAAAAACTACACTTAAACTCTAAAGAAGATTTTCAAATCCGAGGTTTAGTTCAATTTGTTATTGAACCCAATTGCACTTTAGAAAAAATTCCATTTACAATTGTTTATGCTAATACTAAAATGAAAATTGTTATTGATGATAATTGCTAAATTATCCTCTAATTTTCTTGTTTAAGATATGCTTTCAACTTTTAAAAATATCTAAATATAGATTCATGAAAACTCTTGAATTTAAAGTACTTTTGAAGTCTTATGCATCCAAGAAACATACATCGTAACCAAAACTATAATTTTGAAGCTTTGTTACAAGTAAATCCAGAGTTAGACCATTTTATTTTCAAGAATGATTACAACACATTAACAATCGATTTTGCAAATCCTAAAGCCGTTATTGCTCTTAATAAAGCTATACTTTTACTACATTATGGTGTAATTGACTGGGAAATACCAGAAGGTTTTTTATGTCCACCTATTCCTAGTCGTGCTGATTATATACATTACATAGCTGATGTATTAAAAAATGAATCTGATAATATCTCTGGAATTGATATTGGCGTTGGAGCTAATGCTATTTACTCAATTTTAGGAGCAAAAATATATCAATGGAATATGGTTGGATCGGATATAAATTTAGAAAGTGTAAAGTCGGCTAAAAAGAATATTAGTTTTACTAAAGATTTGAAAGATAAGGTTACAATTATACACCAATCTGATAATGCTAATATATTTGAAGGTGTAATAGAAAAAGATCAAATTTACGATTTTACCATGTGTAATCCTCCTTTTCACAAATCCGAAAAAGAGGCTTTAAAAGGTACCTTAAGAAAATTGAATAATCTAAATAATAAACAACAAGAAAAATTAAACTTTGGGGGTCAAGCCAACGAATTGTGGTGTAACGGTGGTGAGGCTTTATTCCTAAAACGAATGATTAAACAAAGTGTTGACTTTAGGCTTAACGTAAAGTTTTTCACTAGTTTGGTTTCTAAAAAAGAGAATTTACCAAAACTGGAAAAGCAATTGCTCAAATTGAATACTTCTTTTAAAATTATTCCAATGGAACATGGTAATAAAAAAACGAGAATAATCGCTTGGTCGTTCACAGAAAAATTATGACATAATATTCAATCGGCTAGATTTATATAGTATAAACCTAGCTGTTTGAATGTATTAACTTTATGGGTTATTTAAACTCTTTAGAAGTTAAATTTACCGTTATTATTTTTCCATTCACTTTTTGGGATAATTGTTTCAATTGTATCCCAATGCTCAACGATTTTATCATTCTCAACTCTAAATAAATCATAAAAAGAAGTTTCTTTTCCTCCAAATTTCCCTTCGCTAATTGTTAGTATAAAATTACCTTCACCTAATACCTTATGCAATGTTTTATATTCCATGTAAATTCCTTGTTTTGCTAAGGTTTCAAGAGCACTTCCTAATCCGGATAAACCGTCTGCAATGTTAGAATTATGCTGAATATAATTATCTGCATCTATAAAATTTTGAATTTTATCCATTTCTCCACGCATAAGAATTGTTTCGATAAAGTTTTTCACTTTAATTTTATTCTCTTCGGTTTTGTTCAAATCTGTTACTGTTGAGGCTCCGTCTGTTTGTGAATGTCCACTAGGATTCAGAGGTGTTATCTCTGCTAAATTGTCCCAATGCTCTACTATTAAATCGTTCTCAAACCTAAAAACATCAAAACCTACTTTTGGTCCAAAGAAATCATAGATAGTATGCGTAAAAACATAATCTCCATCTTGAAAGGCTCTAATTACATTTGCTTTGAATCCTTTTTCAGGTGCATGTTTTAAAACGTTACCAAAACCTATTAAACCATCGCCTACAGCCAAATTGTGCTGAATATATTTGGTTGGATTTATGTAACTTATTGGCTCTTTCGCTCCCGTTTCTAAACTTATCAACAGAGCTACTGCCTTTTCTTTATTTGACACTTTCATTTCTGGTGTTTTTTTAAGTGATTCTTGATTATTATTTT
Source organism: Tenacibaculum sp. (assembly GCA_020629275.1). GTDB lineage: Bacteria > Bacteroidota > Bacteroidia > Flavobacteriales > Flavobacteriaceae > Polaribacter. The sequence continues at coordinate 5,775 of JAHDDQ010000120.1, forward strand.
TTGTAACTGTTTTACATGATGATATACAAAGTATTAACATCATAATGGGCAACTTCAAACTATTCATTTTTAATGATTTTAATTTGATACAAAATTATAATTGTAAAGAATCATCTGAAAGGTGAAAGGATTCAAAAATAGGGTTAATATCGAACCTGAAATTTTATTTATGTTTGTTTTTAAATGAATTAGGGGTTAGTCCTGTCATTTTCTTAAAATACTTTATAAAGTTTGTTGGCTCACTAAACCCCATTGAAAAAGCCAATTCGTTACTACGAATAGAGGAGTTTATAAGTTTTCTTTTAGCTTCTAAAACGATAAATTCATCGATAAACTGTTTTACAGTATTATTTGTTATCTCTCTACTTATCACATTTAAATGCTTGTAAGTTATATTCAGTTTTTCTGCATAAAAATCAGCGTTTCTACTTTTCATATAATTTTCCTCTAGTAATGTTTCAAATTTCAAGAATACTTGAAGTTTTTCAGTCTTTATTGTATAGGTAGTTTGATCTCTTTTTAGTGCTTCTAATTTTGAGAAGATTATATTAAATAAAAAATTAATTATATGCCTCTTATTAATTTCATCACTCCCTGCATAAAATTCATCATTTAAAAGTTGAATATAGACGTTAACATTACTACTCTCAAGAACTTCGATTTTTGGAGAGAACAAATGCGATGTTAATAGACGTGTAATAGTCGCTTCTGGCAGTGTATTAAATTGATTTTTTAAATATTCATTTGTAAATAAAATTAAAAAAACCTTTAATTTAATATTAAACTTAAAGGCATTTATCTGTCCTTTAGATAAATGAATTAGTGTGTTCTCCTTAACCTCATGCCAAACAAAATCAACTAAATGCTTGCTTTTTCCTTCTGTAAAAAGTATTATCATATTAAAAGCGACTTGATGAGGCTTTTCCGGATCATGTTTTAATTCTTTACTTTTAGTGACCAAACTTTCAATTGAAATAACTTCAATTCCAAAATCCACATTTCTATTTGAATTAAAAGCTATGTGAGGAATTTCTTTTTCTAAATTGCTTATCATAATAATTATTGATTATCAATACTTTTTATAGTTCTTGAACTATTTAATACTTTATATTTGGTTTCAATTAAAGACCTACTTTTATAACTAATTATAATTACTGCATAAAATAATATAATCGATGTCTATTTATCAAAAGATTGCAAAGATTGGACTGAACTACTTTAGCAAAGCTACACTATTTAAATACGGTTTCAATTTATCCCCTATGTATAAGAGAAGTACAGGTAAAATTATTACTGTTTCAGAAGACCTGCTAAATATTACTATAAAAATTCCACTGAGTTATAAAAACAGAAATTATGTAAACTCTATTTTTGGAGGAAGTCTATTTGCTGCAGTAGACCCAATTCCAATGATTCAATTGATGAACATTATTGGCGATGATTATGTTATTTGGGATAAACATGCTGAAATATTCTTCAAACGTCCTGCTAAAGAAGACGTTTATGCTGAATTTACTTATGAACAAGAAGAGTTAGAAGACATAAAAAATCGTGTAATACGTGAGAATGAAATTGAAATAATCAAAACGACAAGGGTAACAAATAGCAATAAATCTATAATTTTCTGTGAGGTAAAAAAGACCATTTATGTTGCCAACAAATCTTTTTACAAGGAGAAAATTAAACGTAGGAAAATTAAAGTATAGCGTTTATTTATCTTTAATTCTTAAACTTTAAAATTTGCTGTTCAAAAGTACTACTATCTTTAAACGCACATAAATTACCGTCTGGATCAAAAAATTTAATAACAGATCCCCAAGTATGCTCTTGATAATCTACATTTACTTCCTTTTGAATTAATTTACTCTTAACATACTGAATATTAGAAACATTCATTCTTAAGCAAGTTTTGATTCTAGTTGATTCCTTTTTCTCTTCGTTAAATTCATCGTCTAACTCAACCATCAAATAAGCTGTACCAAATTCAAAACATGTTAAATTTTCGCTTTCAAATAATTTGGGTAACCCTAATATATTCTCATAAAAATCCACACACTCTTTATAGTTAATAGTGTATAGAATAAACCCTGTTCTATCTAACTTCATATTATGATCATTTATACTTTTAGTCTAGCAAACTCTCACCATTAAGATTTGTCGTTAAAATAGAACTCATTAAATTAAAAAATGGTCGTAACGCTTGGTATGATTTATCTACTTCTTCGATAAAGTTTTTAGATAGTACTTCGTCATCTGTAAAATTACGAACGGCTATAAATCCTTTTTTTCTGAGTAAATCTACATCTGGATGAGTTTTATCAAAACCTCGTGGAGCAGTCTTTAATTCATCTCCTTCAAATTTATTTCCGAAGTATTGTACGAATAATTCATCTTTAAGAATCTCTCTAAATTCAGAGGCATCAATTTCAATTTCTTTTCGAATTCGGAGTAAATCTTCCTTATTTGGTTCCCAAAAACCTCCAGCTAAAAAACTTTCACCTGGCTTTAACCTCAAATAATACCCACCTCTCAATTCTGCTCCAAGTCGTGAATACGATCCGGCAAAATGCGTTTTATAAGGAGTTTTGTTTTTTGAAAAACGAACATCTCTATAAATTCTGAATAATTTATGCTTCTCAATTTCATCATGTTGTTCTAGCTTATATTGAACAGCAGCATAAAATTCTTTTACATTATTTCGTATACTCTCGAATTCACTTTTGTGTTCCTGAAACCAATCTCTATTATTATTTTTTTCTAATTTTTTTAAAAACTGAAAAGTAGACTTTTGAAATTGCATGTAATAAATTTTTGATTTAAAGTTACAAAAAGCCCGTAAGCTTTATTGATACCAAAAATACTCTTAAAATTTGTATTCCTGTATAATTTCGGTCTACCTATACACTATATTTAAACTAGATTTGTTTCAATAAAATACGATGGACTCATTAACTTTTTTTGATTTGATATTATTTCTTGGTGTTAGTCAAGGAATATTTTTGGCAGTTACTATATTGATAATTCAAAATAACAACAAATCTGCTAATAAATTATTAGCGATATTGTTACTGATAGCAGCACTTATGCTAACTGGAAGGGTATGTGTCTTTAGGTACAGAAATCCTACACTATTGAGGTTTGCAGAGTTTGCAGATGTTTGTATTTTTATTTTTGGTCCAGTACTTTATGCATATGTAAAAAGGCTCACGTTTAGTTACGATAAAGTATTTCGCTTATCTGTTTATCATTTTATCCCAGCCCTTTTACATCTTTGTTACTTCATATGGACTTTATTTTTCTCTTTTGAAGAACTTATACATATGTATAAAGATGGCTTTTTTACACCGATATACACGTTAACTGGTGGTTTAGGAGTACTTTCAAATATCATTTATTTATTAGCTAGTTACTTCGTAGTAAAACGTTTTAAAAAAGAAGAATTTAACAATTTATCTTATAATCAAAGTATACATTTATACTTAAATACATTAATATTTGGTATCAGTATATTTCTGTTTTTTTGGTTAACTAGTTACATTAACATATTTCTAGGTTTTAATTATTATTTACCTTTTAATTATGCACTGGTATGGATAACCATTCCTGTTTTTATATACATCATTGGTTTTTTCAGTTTAAAACAACCAGAAATTTTTAGAATGCCCGTATTTAAGAAACAAACGCTTAAAAAAGAACGGTTAGATGGTGATAAATTAACTAATATTAAAAAGAAACTGGAGCATTTGATGATTACAGAAAAAATATATCTGGATAATAAGCTAACGCTTCAAAAATTAGCCGAAAAGCTAACTACTTCTCCTAATAATATTTCTTGGCTGTTAAATAATATTCATAATTGTAATTTCTATGATTATGTTAACAAATATAGAGTAGATACTTTTATTGAAAAGGTACAAAATGGAGAGCATAAGTACCATACTATTCTTGCATTGTCTCTAGACTCTGGATTTAACTCTAAATCTACATTTAATAAAGTATTCAAAAGTATCATGAATCAAACTCCATCAAATTATATTAAGAACTTACAACCATTAAACAATTAATACAATATCAATCTATTAACTATTCATAAGTTACTGTAAAACATTCAGTAATAGGTGGATAAAAAAAGACTGTGCATTCAGCACAGCCTTTTTACAGTATTTCTTTACTAATTATATTTTTATTAGACGTTGAATCTAAAGTGCATAACATCCCCATCTGCAACAATGTATTCTTTTCCTTCAACTCTCATCTTTCCAGCTTCTTTTACTTTAGCTTCTGTTCCGTATGTCTCATAATCGTTGTATGCAATTACTTCAGCTCTAATAAAACCTTTTTCAAAGTCTGTATGAATAACTCCAGCTGCCTGTGGTGCAGTAGCTCCAACGTGAACAGTCCATGCTCTAACTTCTTTTACACCAGCAGTAAAATACGTTTGTAAATTCAATAAAGTATAGGCAGAACGTATTAAACGAGATACTCCAGGCTCATCTAAACCTATATCAGTTAAAAACATCTGACGCTCTTCATAGTCTTCTAATTCAGCAATATCAGCTTCAGTAGCTACCGCTAAAACTATAATTTCTGCATCTTCATCTTTAACATTTTCTCTTACCTTATCAACATAAGCGTTTCCATCTTTAGCAGAAGACTCATCCACATTACAAACATACAATACGGGTTTAGCAGTAATAAATTGCATAGATTTTACTAACTCTTCTTCTTTTTCAGTAAACTCTAATGTTCTAACAGACTGACCTCCTTCAAGTGTTGATTGAACTCTCTCTAGAATAACTAATTCAGCTTGTGCTTCTTTATTTCCTGTTTTTGCTGTTCGCTTTACTTTTTCTAAACGTTTTTCAACAGCTTCTAAATCTTTTAGTTGTAATTCAATATCTATAGTTTCCTTGTCTCTAATAGGATCAACTGATCCATCAACATGAATTATATTATCATTATCAAAACATCTTAATACATGTAAAATAGCATCTGTTTCACGAATATTTGCTAAAAATTGATTTCCTAATCCTTCACCTTTACTAGCACCTCTTACCAAACCAGCTATATCAACAATTTCTACAGTAGCAGGAACTACTTTTTCTGGATCTACTAATTCTTCTAACTTCTGTAATCTAGGATCGGGTACATTCACCACTCCTAAATTAGGTTCAATAGTACAAAATGGAAAATTAGCACTTTGCGCTTTTGCATTTGATAAACAATTAAATAAT
>JAHDDQ010000121.1 GCA_020629275.1 Tenacibaculum sp.
CATTATTTTTTTTCCCAAATTCAACTATTCTAATTGGTTCATCATAAGCATAATTTATATGGTGCTTATTTGTATCTGTAATTACATGTAATTCATTTACATCTATGATTGTATTTTTTTCTATTACACCTTCTACTTTGGTAAATAAACAGGTTGGGAAAATTAATTTTTTATCATTTTTTTTATATAAATGACTTAAATTATTTGTTCTTTTTTTTTGAGATAAATCATGAAAATAATTATCATCTACAATATTTAAAATTTGATATTTTTTCGTTAACAAATAATATTTTTTATAAAATTCAATTACAGAATTATTTTTTTTAAAATTCTTAAAAAACCACCATACCTTATCTTGTTCATCATTGTAATACCAATATTTACTAGTATTATCAATATTTATTGATTTTTGTATCATAATTCCCAATCAGATTTATAAATAATAAATCTACCTTTATTGTTTATTACGTGTAATTCTTCTATAATTTTTAACTCTTCTAGTGAGAAAAAATTTGAATCTCCTATAGCTCCACTCTCTTTTATTTTTTTTATAAAATCGACTTGTTCTAAATCTTTATAGATACCTCCTCCGTCAAATTTTATTTGACCAATAAATTTCTTATGAGTTTTCTTAATTGAAGGTAAAATTTTTGCTGGATCTGGTGAACTAAACTTTACTACTATATCTTTCATTCTATCGTAAATAGCTTCTCCTCCTCCTGATACTCTTTTACATTCAACTATTGCTCTAGATGTTTGCAACAAAACATCTAATTCACTATCATCATTGGCTCCAAACTTTTTTGAAATCACTACATTATTTCCTCCGTTTTTACTCTGCATCCAGAATAATCCTTCTTCATATTCATTTAATTGATCTAAATAATCTTTAGCCTTACCTTTTTCTTTAACCAACTCTTCTAAACCTTTAACTAAATCTTGAGGGTTTTCAAACTTATCACTCTTTACTAGATCATTAATTGTTTTCAAAAACTTATCTGTTTCGATATCTACGTCTTTAAGTTTAGCTAATGCTTCATCAATGATTTTTGCATTCAAAATAATATCGTCAATTTCTACATCACTAATATTGATACCTGAGTTCGCTACTCTTCTTTTAAGGCTATTTATTATAGATGCTTCCAGGTTAGAAACATTCTTTTGACCTTTAATTATAACAACTCTTTTAAACTCAACTCCATTCTTTACAAAGCTTTCTGTTTTATTTATATATCCTCCCGCTCTATTCGCAATATCATCATATTTTAAATTTGCAGAAACTGGATGTTCAAGTTCAATTTTTCCCCCATCTTTTGTAATTCGTTTTACTTCTGCTATGATATCATTAGATGCAGGAGCACTTTCAATAGTTATTCTATCTACTGAATTGTTTTTAAACTTTGGAGTAAAATACTGAATATAACCATCTAATAGATTATCTATTGGTTTATTAGCATAATCTACATCTGCAGTAATTATTTTAACTGCTTCAGGATATCTGTTATGCCCTCCTAAATCAAGATGTACTATTTCACTTTTTATAAAATCTTCATTTACATTTTTAAGATCAAATAGAATGTCTTCATAGGTATTCTTTAGTTTCTTCAATACAGATATATCTGTTCTGGTATTAAATGCATTAGAATATAAAAATTGATATGCCTTATTATACTGCTGACTTTTTAATAGGGTCTTAAACTCTGAAGATAAATCTGCATTATCTAGATCAGATACTGATTGACTAAGCCAACATTGAGCCTGTAAAAGGATTGGAATTAATACCGTTACAATTGTAATTAAAATTCTTCTAATCATATCTTTATTTATTTACATGTAGGGGCTGAAGGATTATTTTTTCTATATGTCTTCCAAAACTCAAAAGAATCATTATTCTTTAAAGCATCTAAGACATCATCAGAAGCATTCAAAAAGTCTTGTCTAAATAATACTTGTAACTCATCTGTCAAAGCATCATAAATTTCAAATATTTCTCTCTGTTTCAACTTATTTACAAATTCTTGTATAAACTCTCCTCTCAAACTGGTTTTTGTTATTGTGTTAACATTTTTAGGATTAGGTACTGAGTTTGAATTATTCATCATTTGCTTTTCTAAGTTTTTAGCTTCAGTAGATTCTGGATCTAACTTGCGCCATTTTTCATATAAAGAATGGTTCACATTCTGTTTTACATCAAAACTTTTAGGAGTATGAAATTGTAATTCGAAAATTTTACCCGATGGTGTTCTAAAATTAGCATTAATTCCTTTGTAACTTGATCCTGCTTCAAACGTATTTTTAACATTTACTACTTCATAACCTTTGTTACGCATTAACTTAACTATAGAAAATACACCGTCAGTAAACTTTGCTTCTTCTAAGGTTGTTGTATACCTTAGAACATCATTCATCGGTTTATTAATACCATCTTTTAAAAGCTTTCTTGCCAATGATTTTACTGTTTTCATTTTAAAATCTAATCCTTCCATCTTTCCTCCAACTGAATGAGCAAAACTTATTAAATCAGATGTCACTGCTGGTTCTACTTGCTTTAATCCGTTAATTAATTCTTCTGCTTTATTTATAAACTCTAGAGGAACTTTGTTATTTTTTGCATCCAGAATTTTTGCTATTGCTTTTTTAATGTCTTTTACAGCGTCTAGATCATTTAAATGTTTAGCATCTTGTAAATCTTTTAAGGCTAATGCTATATACTTGTCAGCAATATCTTCATAGGTAGTTACAAAGTGATTAAGTTCCTTGTAATCATCTATTTTATTAATATTATCAGTTAGCTTTCTTATATCAGAAGCTAATGTCTCTGCTTCATCTACACTATTCTTAGCTCTCTTTAATAAGTTTTTAATTTTCACTCCCGAAACAATATCTCCCATACTTGCTACTCCAGTTATTGCCGAAAAAGTATTAAGAACATTTTTTATTTCATTTAGTTCGGCATGATCACTTATACCTGTTGCAGATACAGATGCTACACTACTCATAACATCTAACGTATAAAAAATCTTTTTGGCTTTACTTAAGCTGCTAACAGTACTCATTAATGGAGTACCAGAAACAGCTAAACTTGCTATATCTATAGCAGTGAAAATGCCGTCTGCTGTAGTTTGATTTTCTCCAGCTTGTGAAATATAAGCTACGGCCATTGCTGGTATTGGATAATCTTTTTTAGCTATTTCATTCTCATATGCTTTAGCACTACTTAAATTAGACTTATTAGTAAAGAATATTAAATCAAATGGCTTAAAATAATCTTCATTACTATAATCTACTTTGAAAGGAGATTTATCTTTTATCTTAATGGTTCTAAAACCAGATTGGGTTTTTTGTATTAACTTAATCTTTCCAAAGTTAGTATCATCTTTATCTGTTATAAACTTTTTATCTATAGTTTCTGTTTGATAATATTCTGATAAAGGAGCTTCTAATGCTCCATATGTTAATACCTCTGAGGTTGTATTTCCTAATTCTACTAAAAGTCTCCCTACAAAGTTTGTGTATTCAAATATGAATGTTCTGTTTTCAATGTCCTTTACAGATTCAACTAATCTTTCATCATATAATTTTGGGGTATCAAAAATCTTTTTTGTGAATTCTACAACTAACTTTTTTCTATTATCAGAACCAAAAAAGAGAAAACTATCATCAACGCTATAAAAAATTTGTTCACTTAATACTTTATCTTTTTCATGTATATTATTCTTTTCAATACCTTCTAATAACTCCTTGCTTATATTTTTATTCGCATATTTAATTAACTTAATAATTCCTCCTTCCAAATCTAGTTTAGCATTACTACTCTCAGGTGTAAATGTTTCATTCACAAACTTTGAAATAATACTTAATATTGCATCTGAACCTAGTTTACCTATATCATTCTGTGAGGCTATATTTATTATGTACGCTATATTTTGAGACGTATCGTTTTTTATTTTTTCGAGATTTGTATTGTAATCAACAAGTGCTGAAAAAATTTCTTCGTTTATTTTAATTGAATTTTTATCTAAATAAATGTACAATAATGTCAACCACTCTTTATTATTTTTTGGTATGTCTATTCCTTCTTTGACTGTACAATTAAAAACGTCAGTTGGTTGACCAGGTCCAGTTTGAACTGGCGAACTATGCACACATGCACAATTTTCTTTTCTTAAGTCATCTTCGAAGCTATTAATATGGTTTTTTCTTGGTAAATAATAATCAGAACACAAACGCCAACTTTTAGGTAGGTTTTCTTTGTTTCCTGCGTACTCTTCTAAAAATCGTGGGTATGCTGTTTTAAACTCTAATAACTTATTTCTTATTAGTAAAGTATTATCTGTTTTTGAATACGTTTGACTATCTAATTCAAATGTCCATTTGAGTGCATCTGAGTTATAAGAATGTTGTGATCCATTTGCCTCAGCTTTAATCGACTTCATTTCTTTTACCCAAGTATGATTATATGGAAACTCTATTGGGGATTTAATTTTTGAATCTTTAACAAATTTATTAAACGTTAACGATTCTATTAATAAAGCGTTATAACCTATTTTATTTTTATTGTCTTCTACCGCAAAAATTATAGCTTTCTCATTATTCTTTTTAGAAATTATAATATCATAATCAGATTCTTTATACTCTTCATTTCCATTAAAATAACCCTCTAAAATAAACCCTTCACCTGATTTTGTTATTTTAGCTTCAAATTCTTTCTCATCTAATTTAAAAGATTTAAGAGTTCCTGGTACCACAGTCATAAACTCTTTGAATTTATCTTTATTTCCTATGAAGCTATTTCCATAATAACCATAGAACTTAGTAACTGCTTTTACATTATTGGGTAAAACTACAAATTGAGCAGAAGGTGTTAAAAAAGTAAAGGTTTTCTTTTTATCTTTATTTTCTCCAAATTTTAATTTCCTAAAATATCCACGTGTGGTAAAATGTTCCCCAGCCTCATCACCTTGAAACCAATATAACTGAATACCTGGTGCATGTAATTTTTGCCAATCCATATGGCTAAACTTTGTGCCAGAACCGTAATCCATTAGGTAGTTCGTTTTGGCTTCAGAATTATCATCATCATACTGACTGAATGGATGTTTTAATCCGAAGATACCGTGACCTAATTCATGCGCTGCGACACGACCTGCATCATTCGTTTTAAATACAAAACCAAATTGACGCTTTAATGGCATAAAACCTTCTAAGTCTTTTGTAAGCTCTACGCTATTATTCAAAAAGAACATATAATATTGTTCTTTTTCAGAGCCGTGTTTATCTTTAAAAGCCTGTATTACTGATTTTTCACCGCTCGTGTAATTAGAGATTAAGTCACTGTCTCCAACATCTAAACTCTCTAAACCAATATCTAACTTCTTTTCAGAAATTGTAAAATGAACTCCTGCTTTATTATAGATTTCATTAATCTTTTCGCCAATATTGCTTATTGGTGCGTTATCTACCGAAACTAGAGTAAGATTAATTTTACGTTGTTGTACATGCCAAGTATTTAGCTTACCAGCAACATCGTATTTTCCTGTTGAGTCTTTAGGTTTTACGGTTGCTATAATTTCATCTTTAGCAAAGTCAAACTGCCTTTTTAAGTTCAGTGTTGCTGTAGTACCAGACCATGTAGTCTCAACTTTTGAGCCTTGTTTTGTCTTAAAAACAATATCTTTTTCAGATTTACCGTTAGCGAATGTAGCCTCAGCTTTAATGATATCTGTAGCATCAGGTTTATCGCTTACTAATTTATATAAAACTGGATATTCTTTATTATCGTGGGTTTTTATAAATTCATACTCTTTCTTATATTTATCTGATGTAATCTTATCATTATATTTATCTGTTCCATAAACACCAGATGGTACAAACGTTATACTAACATCTTTTGAACTTATCTCTTTTACGTCGCCAGAGCCAGAAACTCCATTTGTATTTGAACTTGTTGCTTGTCCGCCTTCAGCAGTAGAACCTTCTGTTACGTTTCCTTCTTCATCCACTGTCCATTGATCGCCATTTTGGTCAGTAATAACGACAGGTACATCAGATACAATAACTTGTTCATTACCATCTTCATCAATAATTACAATATCTCCGTTGTCTTTAACCACAACATCTTTGATATCCATATTAGAAGCATCATAAGTAGAAATTTGTCCGTCGTTTCCAACAATATCATCAATAATCTCGTCAGCATCAAGGATTCCTCCCCAATCTGCATCATAACTGGTTTGAACAACTCCATCTATAAGTTGTTTACTTGTATTGATTTTGATATTATCAAATTTTACCTTGATACGTGTATACTTTCCAATATTAATATCGCCTCCTGATGCTATATTAGCAGCATCTATAATTTCTTTTAAGTTTTCTAAGAATGGTAATGTAATATACCCCCATCCGCTAAAAGTTCCATTTCCTCCTGTTACCTTTCTTGCTATCACAGGAAAGTCTCCCGCAGTAAACGTATCATTTGGTCCTAGTGTTGGTAATGGATCTGTATTCTTAATATCAATTTCTGGAGTTAATCCACAGTTATAGTAAGCAGCTTCATCATTTGATGGTGTTGTAAACTCCAGAATATTAGCGTATGCATAACCCGATAATGGCGTACACTCACCACCAACTCTAAACTCATAAACGGTGTCTGCTTCTAAATTATAGATATTCCCTTCATTGGTATATGAAACTTCTTCAAACCAATCGTCGTCTCCAAATCCCTTTTTTCGATATTGAATATTATATTTTAAGTGCTCAGAGGTTTGCCATTCTATTTTTACTGATTCTGCAGTTAAAGCTTGTGAAAGAATAAAACTAGGCGGTCTACAATCTTCTATGTATTTAAACCAAAATATTTCACTACCTCCATCATTTTTAAATACTGATGTTTCCTCTACTCCATCACTTACAAAAGCTCTTACTTGCCAACCGTATACTTTTCCTTTAATTAATTGTGGTGCTTCTGGACCTACCAATAATGTGGTAGTTCGTGTTGTTGTTTGATAGAATGGAACAGAAGCTAAAAATGTTGCTTGTGGATTTCGAGTATCCCAAATTTCTTTTAGTGTAAATTCATATTGAACATTGGTTGCGTTGGTATGTCGTGGCGTCCAGGTGAATAGTATATTTTGTGGATCAGTTGCATTGACTACATTATCTCTAAACGGTAAATTAAGTATTGGTGGATCGTTTTGTATTAAAAATACGGTTGTACAACTTTTTGTAGACAGTTTTCTTCCAGTAAAATAATCGTATACTTCAAAACAATAATTATAGCCTCCGTTAGGTAAAGGATTATTGTATTGTTGTGGTGTTATCCCTACTAAATTACTAAGCTCAAAATAAGGTTTTAAGTCAACATTTGATAATCGTAAGTTCACACCTCCATCAACAAATATTGGTGCAGCACCTGCTACGATATCTTGACTTGCAATAGATAGTCCTTGCCCCTCAACATACATTTTTAATCGAATTCTTCGTCCGACTTCATTAACATCTGTCAACAAAATATTTACAAATAATTTTTCACTATTAATTGTAGCATAATCAGATAGCTTAACACTGTGTGGTGGAACTAGCTGTGGTGTTACTTGAACAGGAAAAGTTTGCGCATTTACAAATGTTGTGAATACTATTCCTATGAGTACTAAAAATCTTTGTAGCATATTAGTGTAACTTAATATAGTTGTCATATTCTTTTTCTTATTTAGCTTCTTTTTGAACTTTTATGTCTATTGATATGAAAGAATCTAGTCCGTCTTCTTTAAACTCTTTTATTTTAATAGCTCCTTTTCTTTTATCTGCAGTTTCAAAAACAATAATTCTTGGTACAACAGCATTATCAAACTCTTTAAGTCCGTCGTTGGTTTCATCTACAGTAATGGATTTCAAAACAGTATCATCATTCATCATATCAAATTGAGATGTGGATAACATTGTTGTACAATTACAGTCTTCTAATCTATTTACTAATCTTGTTTTTGTTCCGTTTGGAATTGCTGTAAATGATACAGAATCAACATCATCTGGACTTATGAACTTATTGAATATAAAACCATCATTCAATCCAAAAAATACAAGATCAATTTTTTTTCCTATTTCATCTGTAACTTGATTTTGAGTGTACACTTCTCTAGTAATAGTAGAAAAATAAGCTCCAATAGTATTGTTCTTGTGTGCAGTATTTATTCCTAATTTAATGTTTTCTAATACTCTTAAATTAGTATTCTCATATACCGTTACTGTTTTAGTTATTGTTTTATCATCTTTACTATTTGACGATTTTAACTCTATCTTATATGTACCTGGTATTGTGAATATAATTTCTGGATTTTTATCTGTACTTGCAGTTATATTTGCTCCTTCAAATGTCCATTCGTAATTGGTTGCACTCATACTTTTGTTAGCTAGCATTAGTTTTACGGGTACCTGAAAATCATCATCTTCAAAAGAAGTTGTGTATTCAAAATCAGTTTTCAAGTAAGGAGCCACTTCTATAGTTTCTTCTTTTGTGTATTCTTCGGTTCCGTTAGTAACTTTAAGTGTAATTTTGTGTTTCCCAGGTGTTGAAAAAATTATATTTGGAGGATTTTGTTCTGTTGAACTTGCTGGTGTTCCTCCTTCAAATGTCCACTCATAATTTGTTGCACCAACTGTCGTATTTTCAAGCTTAATCTCTACTGGAGTAAAGTTATTGTCGATTATCGTAGTATTAAAACCAATAACTACTTCTGGTTTTATAGTTATCTGTATTTCTTTTCTATCTTCACTTCCGTCTCTATTTGAAGCTTCCAGTATAATGGTATAATCTCCAGCTTGTTCATAAGTAATAATCCCTGGGTTTTTACTATTGGAAGTATTAGGGATTCCCCCTTCAAACTTCCAATTATAAGTATCTGCGCCCTCAGTTCCATTTGTTATTTTAACCTGAACTGGAACTGTTTGGTCTTGATCAACGATTTCTGTTTCGAAAATTACCTTAACTGGTAATGCTACTTCATCTATACAAGCTGTTAATACAGTAAATACTACTAAAAAGTATATAATCTTTTTCATTATTCTATAACTACTTTTCTAATTCGTTTTGATTTTGCTGTTTCCAATAATAACACATACACTCCTGCAGAAACATTCATATTATAATCGATTGTGTATTCTTTTTTACCTTTAAGCCTTTTATCCACTTCTATTGAATTTGCTCCCAAATTGAATAATCTTAATGAAATTTCAGCTTCCTTTTCTAATTCTACATCAACTTTGAATTGTCCTTTATTCGGATTTGAATACACTTCAAATTCTTTTATGAAAGGTCCTGTAACATCTCCAACATCTGGTAAATTTCTTTGTTTAAGAACATTCACTGTTTTTGTTGCTTTCTTTTTACAGTTGCCTTCAATTGATACTAAAGATATATCGTAATCTCCCGGTGCAACAAATCTTAATACTACACCTTCTGCTTCTTTCTGAACTACTTCTACATTTGAAGGTATATCCCACTCTACGTTAGCGCTAAATGGATTTGATACGTTTATAATGGCAATGTCTTCTCCTACAAAAGCTTGTGAACTCAAGATCAATTGCGCATCGATAATAACATCTGATTTAGTTATTTTTAATTCTTTTGAAACCGTACACCCTTTATCAGTAGTAACTGTTAATGTATAATTTCCTCCTTCTGTTAAAGAAACTACACTACTATTACTTTTGAATCCATTGTCTGATATCCAGCTATATTTCGCAATTCCATTCATAGTTACATCATACTCTATCAACTCTTCGTAACATAGTGTAACTTCGTTAGGAACAAGTTCGAAAATAAACTCTTCTGGGTTGACTAATTTTATTGTTTTTACTATACTACATCCTTTTTGGTCTGTAACCTCAACTGTGTAATCTCCACTACATAGGTTAGTTACGGATGGCGTAGTTTGACCAGAATTCCACACGATAGTATAAGGCGCTACACCTCCTGTAATTTGAAGATCGATTTCTCCTGAACACTGATTGTAACAAACGATCTCTTTTACAGTTTCAGTAACTGTTAATGGACTATTGTTTTCTAACACGATGTTTTCTGTAGTTCTACAACCATTAGCGTCTGTTATTACAACAAAATAGCTTCCTAGCGATTTATTTTCAATTTTCTGTGTTCTTTCTCCTGTATTCCAAAAATAGCTATATGGTGGTGTTCCCCCAGATACATTAGCCTCAATAGTCCAATCATCAGTTGTTCCGCAACCTGCACTTATTGGATTCACATCTACTGTTAGTATTTCCGGCTCGCTTATGTTAATATCTAAGCTTTGAGTTTGATTATTATTTGCATCTCTTACAATTGCATAATATATACCTGTGCCAATATTCTGTAATGTATTGTCCGTAGTTAACACTGTTGTATTTCCTTTTTCAAACCATTCATAAGTATAAGGTAACATACCTCCTGTGACATTAGATGTAATACTTGCGGTTTTATCTCCTTTACAGAATACGATAGCTTGCTGCTGTACTGTAACTTCTAATAAGTTTGGTTGTTTTACCGTAAAACTTTCATTTAAGGTACATCCTTGTGCATCTTCAAAAGTTAATGTATAAATTCCTGCGGTTAGATTCGAAATGTCTTCCGTATTTGCAATTAAACTACCACTAGAGTCTGTCCATACATAAGTGTATGGTTGTGTTCCTCCTGTTACTGTTATATCAATACTTCCATTACTTAGTCCAAAACCTGTAACTTCTGTAATTGCTTCTAATAGTGTTAAAATTGCTGGCTGTGTTATTTGGAAGTCTAACACTTTTATTGATCCTGATTCAACTAAGAAACAGTCATTACCATCTTTTATTTGTACTTCATAGTTTCCTATTGATAACCCTGATAATTTAGTATTCGACGTAAACTCAATCCAAGTCCCATAAGCTCCTCCATCTTTTCTGTATCTGTAAGAATGTAATCCTGTTCCACCTGCTGCTGATAAACTAATTTCACCGTCAGCACTTTCAAAACAT
>JAHDDQ010000122.1 GCA_020629275.1 Tenacibaculum sp.
AAGCAAAGCATAAGAAATAACTTTTATTTCTTATGCTTTTTCTATATATAAACTTAGTTACTGAATCTTAAATAGCATTTTTTAATAACACAAACATATAAGTTTAAGTTATCTTTGATGGTAAACACTATATCTTTTAAGTATAAGAAATGAAACAATATCAAGATACGACTTTAGATAAGAATAATACCAAAAAGAAATCTAGAATTACCATAGGTAAAGCTTTTAAAACAATTATATGGCCACGTCGTAAACTAGTTTTAATAGGATTAATTTTAATCGTGATAAGTAGAATGGCTAGTTTGGTACTACCATGGCAATCTAAAATTTTATTAGATGATGTAATTCCTAATAAAGATATGACCAAGCTTTATGAAATATTATTACTCGTAGGAATAGCATTGCTATTACAAGCGGTGACCTCTTTTCTATTAACTCGTATTTTAAGTGTCCAAGCACAATATGTAATTTCAGAACTAAGAGCACAAGTTCAAAAAAAAGTACTGTCTTTACCCATAAGTTTTTTTGATAATACAAAATCTGGAGCGTTAGTATCTAGAATTATGAGTGATGTAGAAGGCGTGCGTAATTTAATAGGAACAGGACTGGTACAATTAGTAGGAGGTACTATTACCGCTGTTGTTTCTGTATTATTATTAATTCGTATCAACCCTTGGATGACTTTATTCGTATTTCTACCCGTTACTATTTTTGGTTTCGTGGCTTTAAAAGCATTTAAATACATTCGACCAATTTTTAGAAATAGAGGAAAGATAAATTCAGAAGTAAAAGGTAGATTAACAGAAACTCTTGCTGGTGTTCGTGTTATTAAAGGATTTAATTCCGAAGATCAAGAAAATAAAGTATTTGAAAAAGGAGTAGCTCTTTTATTTCAAAACGTAAAAAAGAGTTTAACAGCAACTGCAATTATCTCAAGTTCTTCAACTTTTTTATTAGGATTAGCTTCTCTTGGAATTATGGGAATAGGAGGTTACTTCATGATACAAGGGGATATGACAACTGGCGAATTTTTATCGTTTACATTGTATTTAGGATTAATGATAGCTCCAATTATACAAATGAGTAATATAGGAAGTCAATTTACTGAAGCACTTGCTGGATTGGATCGTACTGAAGAACTCATGAATATGACACCTGAAGAGGAATTAGGCAATCGCACCTTGGAATTAAATGATTTTAAAGGTGATTTAGTATTTACAAACGTTTCGTTTGCTTACGACAATGGAAAAAGTGTAATTCATGATATGAGTTTCAAAGTAAATGCAGGTTCTGTAGTAGCTCTTGTTGGCAGTTCAGGCTCAGGAAAGTCTACCATTGCAGGTTTAAGTGCATCATTCTTAACTCCACAGTCTGGAATAATTACAATTGATGATCAAGATTTAGCGCAACTTAAATTGAGTAGTTTTAGAAAACATTTAGGAGTTGTATTGCAAGACGAGTTTTTGTTTGAAGGAACTATTCGTGAAAATATTTTATTTCCTAAACCTAATGCAAGTGAAGCAGAATTACAGCGTGCTGTAAAAGCGGGTTATGTTAATGAATTTACTGATCGTTTTGAAAATGGTTTGGATACTCTAATAGGAGAAAGAGGCGTAAAACTTTCTGGAGGACAACGACAACGTATAGCGATAGCTAGAGCTATTTTAGCAGATCCTAAAATTATAATTTTAGATGAAGCAACATCAAATCTAGATACAGAAAGTGAAGCACTTATCCAAAAATCTCTTGCTACATTAATAAAAGATAGGACCACAATAGTTATAGCGCATCGTTTGAGTACCATTAAAATGGCAGATCAAATATTAGTTATTGAGTCTGGTCGTATAGCAGAGCAAGGAACACATGATGAGCTTATTGTAAGAAAAGGTAGATATTTTGATTTGTATACATATCAAGCCAAAATATAAGCAAGCAAATGTGCTTTTATATTTTGGCTTGTTTTAGAAACTAAAAAGGTTATTTATTATTAATAGGTTTAAGTTTGATAATGCCTATTTTATTTAACATTCGCATTATAACATAAGTAACATCAATTTCGTACCAGTGTACACCACCAAAATTAGCTCTAGAACTGTATTTATGGTGATTGTTATGATATCCTTCACCCATCATTAAAAAATCAAACCTAAATAAGTTTTTTGAAGTGTCTGTGGTTTTAAAATTAACATAACCATAAATATGTCCGAACCAATTAATAATTACTCCATGAATAGGAGCCATTAGAAATAAAACAGGTAGTAATAACCATTGCCACCAGGCAGTTGCAAAAGTTAAAAATAAAAGAAAATATACAACTCCCCACGTTATTCTAGAAGAGCGTGAACTTGCAAAGCGGTCGAAATTTTTCCACTGAGGAACATTTTTCATAAATTTTTGATCTACCGTAATGCGCTGATTGTTTATATCTTGGTAAATATTCTTTGTTTTCCACATCATAGAAAACATGTTACCGTCATACTTTGGAGAGTGAGGGTCTTTATCAGTGTCTGTATAAGCATGATGCATTCTATGCATTATACCATAACCATAAGCACTTAAATAACTCGGTCCTTGGCATAGCCATGTTAGTAAGAATGTGATTTTTTCTGTTCTTTTAGACATCGTAAATACTTGATGAGCAGCGTATCGATGAAGGAAAAAAGATTGAAAAAATAAACTAGAATACCAAAGAAAAAATACCAATAGAAGTATAGTCATAAAATTATTATTTTTTACAAAATTACTTCTTGAAAATAAGTAGAACAATGAATCTATGTTAACTAATTTCTTTACGAATTCTACTTAATCCTTGTGGGGTTACACCTATGTATGAACTAATGTATTTTAAAGGAATTTCTTTAATTATTTCAGGATGATCTTTAAAGAGATTCAAATAACGTTCTTTTGCTGTAAACTGAAGCAATTTTTGTTCACGTTTAGATTTTAACAGGAAAAGACGTTCTGCGGCTAGTCGCCCAATTAAATTTCCTATCTGTGTTGTTTTATATACTTCTTGTAAATCATTATAAGTTATACTTAAAATTACAGATTTAGTAAGTGTTTCTAACTCATATGAAGAAGGTTTTCGCGTCAGAAACGAATCGTAAGCACTTATAAATTGTTCCTTAAATGAAAAACCAAATGTAACCTCTTTAGCTGAGTCAACATGAGGAATATAATAACGTACCAAGCCTGAAATCATAAATGAAATATGATTTTCAATTTTTCCCATTTTTAAAAAGGTTGTTTTCTTAGGAATTACTTGTTTGCGAAGTTTAGAAGAGAAAAAAATCCAGTCACTATCTGATACTGTAGCAAATTGATGTAATCGATTTCGTACTATTTCTAGCGTTTTTTCGGGGTTTGTATCCATATTGCTATGCAAGATACTTAATTATTAAATTGCTATGAAAAAATAAGTTACTTTATGATGATAATTTATTGTTTATAGATAGAAGAATCTTAAATCAAACTATTAATGGTACGGTTCAATAGTAATTAATGACGATTCAAAGTAAAGTCATTTTACATATATAACAATAATTACATCTTTGAACATATATTATTTAAATTATAACTCTTAAAACAAATCTGTATGACAGCTTCAGTAGTTTTTTCCTTAGCAGGTATGATAACCATGCCTATGTGGATCTTAATGATTTTTTTACCTAAATGGAAAGTAACTCTATTTTTAATAGACTTTAAAATTATTCCATTAATATTAGCTGTAATATATGGCATTTATATAGCACAAGCACTTTACATAGGAGGAATGATGGATTTTGGTAGCTTATCCTCAGTCATGAAATTATTTACGCAAGAAAATG
Organism: Tenacibaculum sp.; assembly: GCA_020629275.1. Lineage (GTDB taxonomy): Bacteria > Bacteroidota > Bacteroidia > Flavobacteriales > Flavobacteriaceae > Polaribacter. Next base: position 3,828 of record JAHDDQ010000122.1, read on the forward strand.
CAGTTTTGGCAGGATGGATTCATTATTTGGCTTTTGATCTTATTGTAGGTATGTGGATGTTGGATCAGAATAAAAAACTTAAAATACATCAATTAGCAATGGCTCCTTGTTTACTTGGAACATTTATGTTTGGTCCAATAGGTTTTCTTGTTTTTATGATGATTAAAGCAATAAAACAAAAATAGTTATGACATATTTAAAGCAAATATTTAGTATTGTAAGAAATCAGAGTCCAATACTTTATAGTATTGTAATGATTCATCTCATTTTCGCAATCATATCCATTATCGGTTTATGTTTTGATGATAGAATTTTAGTGGGAATCAATGTATGGATCAAGCCTTTAAAATTTTCAATTTCAGGAGCTATTTATATTTTAACAGTTGGCTATCTTATTACTTTATATCCGTATTCAAATAGAAAAACAAATATTATCAATAATATTGTTGCCTGGACACTACTTATTGAAATAGGAATTATCGTATATCAAGCAGCACGTGGAGTACAATCCCATTACAATACATCTAGTGCATTTGATGGTATATTATTTGGAATTATGGGACTTTTAATTGCCGTTAATGTGTTAATTATGATACTTTTTATTTTCGACACTATTAGATTAAAATTAAATACAACTAAATCAGTTCAATGGGCAATAGTATTGGGTTGGATAATCATAGTTATTGGAAGTTGGATTGGTGGACAAATGATAAGTCAGATGTCTCATAATGTAGGTGTAGCAGATGGCGGAGCAGGATTACCATTAGTGAATTGGAGCACAGTTGGTGGAGACTTAAGAATCGCGCATTTCTTCGGGTTGCACAGCATACAAATAATTCCGTTATTCGCATTGTGGCTATCTAAAAAAGGGAGGTTTACCATTAAAAATCAAATTATTATAATTACTCTTTTTGGATTAGCATATGCTTCTTTGATAGGCTTTGTATTCTATCAAGCTAAACAAGGAATTCCTCTTATAAGATTATAAATTTATGATGTTATTAAATAAAGAAAGGCGTATAAACTATTTGGGATTCAATGACTTTTGGTTTACAGTTGTAGGTGTGATAATTATTAGTTTTATAACAGATTACCTTTTCAGTAAATCATTTGTACGTTACCCATTCGGTATTGCTGTGATGAGTTGGAGTGTATCCCTATTTTTTACAATCTGCGACTGGTTTATTATAAGAAGTGTATTAATTTTTTTGCGAAAAAAATATCCTGATTTTCAAGATGATATAAAACGAATCATTATTTTCTTTCTATCCATAATTCTTACGGTAATAGCAGTTGATTATGTTGGAGGATACTTAATAGTAAAAATATTTAATCTTTTTGGTGAAAGTGCTAACCACGAGTTAAAAATTAGAATACTATTACCCGTTACTTTAATTACGATTATGACGATGGCAATATATGAAGCAGTATATTATTACGCTCGATTAAAAAAGTCAATAAGAGAAGAAGAGCAATCGAAACAGATAATTATTCAGGCAAAATTAGATACATTAAGAAACCAAGCAAGACCTCATTTTTTATTCAATAGCTTGAATACGCTCCGTGATATTATAGATCAAGATGATAAAGAAGATGCGAAAGCGTTTGTCGATAATTTAGCTAATGTTTATCGTTTTATATTAGAATCGGGGAATACTAATCTAATCTCTCTACAAAAAGAATTAAAATTTGTCAAAGCTTACGTTCATATTCAAAAAGAAAGATTTGGAGAAAACCTCAGAATAGAATGGAGCATACCAGAAAGCAAATTAGAGTCGATGATAGTACCTATGAGCTTACAGCTTTTGATAGAGAACGCCATAAAACATAATGTAGTTTCCAAAGCCAAGCCTTTAATTATAAAAGTAGAAATAGATAATAATAACTTAATGGTGAGTAATCAAATACAAGTTAAATCTACTCAAATACCATCAACAAAAATTGGACTAAAAAATATTGAAAAACGTTACGCCTTAATTTCACATAAATTACCAATAGTAAAAAAAGAAGAAAATCATTTTATTGTTTTTCTTCCCTTATTAAGATTATCAGATCAAAAGAAAAATTATGCGAACACTAATAATTGAAGATGAGCCAAGAGCTGCTAGGCAATTACAGAACTTACTCTCTAAAAGTGCTTATGACTTTCACTTGCTGGAAGTTATTGATACTGTTGAAGATGCTATTTCATGGTTTAAAAATAACACGACACCTGACTTAGTATTTATGGATATTCAGCTTGCTGACGGACTCAGTTTTGAGATTTTTCAAAAAGTAGAAGTTATTGCTCCTATAATATTTACAACTGCTTTTGATCAATATGCAATTCAAGCCTTCAAGGTAAATAGTATTGATTATTTATTAAAGCCTATACAACAAAGTGAATTAGAGGTTGCATTACTTAAATTTAAAAAAACGAATACTTCTTCTAATACTATAGCTCCGTCAATTTTAAAAGAGCTCCTTGCCAGTATTGAAACTCCGAAAAAACGATCTGGAATCTTAGTAAAAGAGGGTAGTGGTTTTGTTCAGATTAGAATTTCAGAGTTGTTATATGTCTATTCACAAGACAGTATTACTTTCGGTGTAACAGAAGGTAAGCGATATATTATTGACGAAACAATGGATCAATTATTAGAAACGTTGGACAGAACTAAGTTTTACCGTATTAATAGAGGACAGATTATTTCTAAATATTCAATTCAAAAAATAGATTCGTATTTTAATCATAGAGTGAAATTAGTGATTAAAAATCCTAGAGATCAAGATTTTATTGTAAGCAGACAGAAAACTAGTAAATTTAAAGAGTGGATGAATACTTAATATTTATTGGGTAGTTAAGATACTCTGTACGCCGTTTTCTAGTGAATATAATACTGTTATTTCTGTATCAGATAAATTCCTGTTGTAGATTGATAAATCGTCCATAACTCCAATATATCCTAACCCTAAATAAATATTAGATTTTGACAGTTCCCAAGTAAATGGTGTGTCGATATTTTTACGAACTCCCATTTGTTTGCCGTTAAGGTAGAAAGTAGCTTTTCCGTTGGCGGTATTAAGATTAGAAAAATTAATTAAAATATGTGTCCATTGATTACTTCCAAAAGGCGGGTTTTTGACTCCTACTAGGCGTTCATTAAAAATAGGGTTTTCGTTATCTGGTCCTTCTGGATTAGGATTCCAGATGTTTCTATCACCAATAACTCCTAATCTAAAATCACGAGGGTTTTCTTTTGTGAAATCAACCCAAATTGCAGCATCATTATAGCTTACATCTGTAATTTGTATAGGATCGCAATACCCTGGTTTCAAATCTTTTTCAGGATCTAAATTCAACCAAAAAGAAATAGCTCCACTCCAATTTTTTACTTTATAAGCTATGTTATCTTTACTCGGATAATAAATATTTCCAGAACTACGTTCTGTAAACACTATACCAGAACCATATTTTCCTCTTTCTTGTTGTATGCTAATATCTGGTTTATGTAAGCCAACTTTAGCGGAATCAATTGCTTTTCGGTTAGGAACAGTATACATATGAGCATCACCTAAAGAAAAATCAGCATCAACACCATTATCGAAAGAACTATAAAATGTTAAAGCAGTTTTCAAACTATCTTTTACAATAGTTGCTTCGGACAACTTTTTTGTGTTTTTTTTATTTTTACATGCGAAGGTAATAGTAACTAAAATAGCTATAATTATACCTTTTTTTAGTGCGATATTATTGTGAACCATACTGAAGTACTTTATAAAAATACGAGTTGAAAAAGTCAATTTGTATTCATTTCTACGATATGTAAAGTTATGTATCTTTTTTTAATTCACTTTTATTTAAAGTTTAAAAAAACTACGTTTCAGAAGAATAAGATACCTTTTAAGCTAAAGATTAAAAGTTTTTGTTTAAAAACTCACAATCTATATAGTAGGAATTGTAACTTCAGTTGTTGCAAACTATAAATTACAATCAATTATAGTATTTTCGTAAAAATAGCTTAATTCAATGTCAAAGTTACCAAATACAACTGCTAGTATATTTTCAGTAATGTCGCAATTAGCGAGTGCTAATAATGCCATTAACTTATCTCAAGGGTTTCCAAATTTCTCTGTAGATGAACGATTACTTGAAATATCAGAGAACTTACTTACTACAAATATTCATCAATATACACCAATGGCAGGCTTGCCTTCTCTGTTAGAAAAGATTACATTACTAACTAAGAAAAATTATCAGCGGACTATTAATATTTCATCAGAAGTATTAGTTACAAACGGAGCAACCCAAGGAATTTATACAGCAATTAGTGCTTTTATCAGCAATGAAGATGAAGTACTAATTTTAGATCCTAGTTATGATAGTTATGAACCCTCTGTTTTAGTAGCAGGAGGCAAACCAGTTCGTATTTCTTTAAACGATGATTACTCACCTAATTTTAATAGAATAGCAGCTGCAATAACGTCAAAAACAAAACTGATTATTATAAATAATCCTCATAATCCAACAGGAAAAATTTGGAATGAGACTGATTTTGAAGCGTTGGAGACTCTTCTAGAAAAGTATCCTAATATTTTGTTATTGAGTGATGAAGTTTATGAATATATATCTTTCAAGCATCCTCATATTTCTGTAAATACGCGATCCAAGCTCGTAGCTAAAACTATTATTGCCTCTTCTTTCGGAAAATCATTACATGTAACTGGTTGGAAAGTTGGTTATTTAATCGCTCCTAAGCAATTAATGGATGAAATTAAAAAAGATTCATCAATTTTTGGTATTTAGTGTAAATAGTGTGTCACAGCATGTAATTTCCGCATATTTAGATGTAGTAGATTTTACAGAAATAGCTCGAATGTATAAAAGAAAAAAAGAATTGTTTCAAAAACTACTTGAAGATAGTAGGTTTGAGATATTACCTTCGGAAGGAACATATTTTCAAACAGTAAATTACTCAGTCATAAGTGATAAAAATGATCAAGAGTTTGCTAAAGAATTAATAACTAAACATGGTGTAGCCGCAATTCCTATCTCTGTATTTTATAAAGATAGAACTGATAGACAAATGCTTCGATTTTGCTTTGCTAAAACAGACGAAACCCTTGTTGCCGCCGCTCAAAAACTAGTGATGATTTAATATTTGTATAATAATTACATTATTTTTGATCTAATCTAAATTGATCATAACTTTTTGGCTTGAAAAATTTTTAATTATCAAAATTCTAAAAATAAGTTCAATTCCAAAAATCATATACCTTTTTTATCAGTAAGTTTTTTCAAGTAAAATGTCAACGATAAAGTTTCAACTTGTTATTCATCACAAAACCTTGTTGCTCATCACATGCTTTAGTTATTGAGTAAAACGCCATATATATTTGTCCAAAAAAAACATGCGCAGACACGATGTAGATTGGTTACGAGTATTAGTATTTGGGTTACTTATATTTTATCATACCGGAAAATTCTTTGAACCCAATGATTTTCATATTAAAAACAATATTACTTATGATTGGTTAGCATTGCCTATGTATTTTTTAAACAGGTGGAGATTACCCATTCTTTTTGTAATTTCTGGAATGGGAACTTTTTTTGCTTTAAATAAAAGAAGCTCATGGGAATTCAGTAAAGAACGAATTATTAGGTTACTAATACCGTTAATTTTTGGAATGCTATTAATTGTACCACCCCAAGTTTACATAGAGCGATTAGCAGATCATGATTATTTAGGTGACTATTTTAGTTATTGGAAGGATATTGCTTTCGTAGGTGTATATCCTGAAGGTAATCTTAGCTGGCATCATTTATGGTTCTTACCTTATTTACTAATGTTTTCCTTATTTTGGCTACCCATATTTAATTATATAAGAAAGCATCCTAAAAATAAGGTAATACTTTGGCTCTCTAACCAAATTAGCAAACCATTAGGCTTATTTTGGTTTTGTTTACCTTTAATTTTAATAGAATTTACCTTAAAACCATATTTTCCGACAACACATGCTTTAGTAGACGATTGGTATTTGTTAGCTAAATTCGGTGTTCTTTTTGGTTATGGTTTTATACTAATGCATGTTAAAGAAGTATTCTGGAACAGTCTAAAGAATCATAGAATACTATACACTACAATATCAATTATAGCTTTTACTATTTTATATATTTCTGTATGGATTATGAAAGACACACATTTTTCTTACGCGCTAGAACTCACAGTAATTCCTATAAATTATTGGAGTTGGATCTTAACTTTTCTTGCTCTTGCATCAAAATATTTAAACAAAAGTAGTAAAGGATTAAGCTATGCTAATGAAGCAGTATATCCTTTTTATATATTGCATCAAACTATTACAATAATTATAGGATATTACATAATGAACTTGGAGTGGTGGTTTCTACTTAAATTTTCTGTAATGGCAGTAGGTACATTTTTAGGAAGCTGGATTGTATATGAATTTTTTATCCGTAGATGGAAGTATATTCGTCCTTTTTTTGGATTAAAGATTAAGTGATGCACGAATAGCAGGTTCTATTATTCGTAATTTAGTCTCAATAATCATATGCTATTGTAAGAGTAATAATTAGTGTAAATTTTTCTAAACATAATAGAAATACTATAAGAAGAGCTTAACGAACCAAATAGAATATCATTTAAAAAAGTAAGATGAAAAATAAATGATTCATACGTGAAATTTTCAATTATGAATCATAGATATTATTTTTGTATTTCCTAAATTCTGAAATTTGTTAGAGAAAAGACAATTACCTCAAGAGCAATTTATTGATACAGAATATTTTATATTCTGTTTAGAAGCTGTTGATGACGTTGAAACAGATAAAAATACCGAAACACAAAAGAGGTTAGCACAGTTAGCCATGCAGTATGGAATAGCTAGTATTTATAAGACCTGCGATACAATTGAAGGCTTAGAAACTAGTTTAAGTACTTTGGTCTTAGATGATCATAATTTTAAAAACTATGAAATTATCTACTTTGTTATGCCTGGTGAAGCAAATAGTATCTGTTTGAACGATT
>JAHDDQ010000123.1 GCA_020629275.1 Tenacibaculum sp.
TATTTCTTCACCATTACGAACTGCATCTATCAGCATTTTTTTTATTTCAAAATCCGTAGCTATTTCAGTGATAGGTTTATTAGAATTATTTTGAGCTGAAGAACCCTCTATTTGCTCTACTAGAGAATGGGTTTCTATTTTTTGGTTTTGAGCAGAACCGACTGCTATACATACAAAGTATAGGCTTATTAGACTAAGTAAATGTCTCATGTTAAGAATGTTTTGTTTGTTTAGTTGATATAATTTACTGTTTTGAATAGATTACATCAATGTAATTGAGTCAAATATAATGAATAGAAAATTAAATACGAAAAATATAAATATAAACTTGCAAAATCACTCCACACAGTCCCGATCTACCCAAATGATTGAGCCAACTCCCTCGTCTGTGTAAATATCTTTGATTTGGTGTAGTCGCACATGACCAGAGCAAGCAGAAGGTGATAAATTAGTGCTAAATAAGCCTGATACATTTACTCTCGTTACTTTGATAAGATATTTCCCATCTTTTTTATCAATGACAATTCCATCATATCCACTATTGCCATTACCCCAATTCCTACACGAGACTTTACTACCAACGCTATATTTATAATTATTACGATCTGCTAATCCTCCCCCTGATGCAGAAGGAATATCGTAATTAAGAATCTCGTCACCTAAGCATTCGTACCAGTCATCCGTTGAAATCCAGATTAGATTTCCCTTAAAAATATCCTCACCCTGATACATCCCAATGTAACCTGCAAGTATTTTGACTTTTAATTTTGTCTTGCTGTCGTTCCAGTTTTCAACAACAGCTTGTATCGTTCCCTCAGGCTGTGTAGCGTTACAAATTCTATCTCCTGTGTCCCAAAGTGAACTATTTCCATTAGATTTAACTTTGTAATATCGCTCTTTTTTAGTTTTGATTTCAGCAATATATAGACCATTCGGATACTGATTTAGATAGCCATTCCAATCGTTGATATTACCATTTATAGCCACTTGGTAAGCCAATTTTTCTTTTTTTATAGTTTGTTCATCAATAACAGCTTGGGCGTATTTACTATCGGGATATTTTTCTAAAAACGACGTACAATCATCAATACTACCATTAATAGCGTTCTCGTATTCCATCTTAATAAGAATCGGGTGTTTTTCGTCGCAATTACAAGCCGCTAAAGATGAAGTAACTTCTTCTATTGAGAACTTGGAAAGGTTTGCTTCCAAACTGTTTTCACAATAGGCACACACATCTTTTTCTATTTCTGCTAACTCTTTTTTGTAAATAGCAGCTTGATCGTCCAATTCAAAATCTAACTCCCATTCAGAACAGATTTCCCAAAGATTATAATTAGTCATCCATAGCCTTAAATAACGTAGCCGTTTTTCTGGCTTTATATTGTTTATGATCTGTGGATTATATTCATCCATCAGTTTTTTATATTCATTACAGTTTCCACCCGATTGTGCGTGTACTAAAGTCGAAATTGAAAGTATCAAAAATATAAAAATGTGCTTGAGGTATGCCATGAAATTACGGTTTTATATATAGGGAATTAGGAAGATCACTTTTGTTAAATTTGACTTATTTAACCAAGTGTTTTGTGTCCCAAAATTATATATAGTGTGCCAAGTGGCATAAAATTCACCGTTTTCAGCTGCTAAAAGTTGATTTGACCATAAACTAGACAAGTAGGATCAGCAGCATAGAGCGTTTTAACCTTTTTTAACACTTAAAACACCTTCAAATAGGGATCAAAAGCTTGTATTTATGACATAAAGTATATAATACTGTGACAGTTATAGCATAGACAGAGGAGTGGCAACACTGATTTTTAGCTATTAATACTACCAAATGAGACCCATCAACGTATTTAGCCTGTATGGTATAAATGGACAACGTAAGTATTTAAACAAGATTGAAAGGAAACAGTTTTTTCAAGTAGCAGAAGAAAGAGAGGAGTGCAAAAGGCTATTTTTTCTAATGCTATATTATAGCGGTGCGAGAATATCAGAGGTACTCAATTTACAAAAACAGCACCTCGACATCAACGAATTTGTCGTTGTTATAGAATCGCTAAAAAAGAGGAAGAAAGGAATATATAGAGCGATTCCATTACCAAAAGATTTTATCAGAGATTTAGCTATCTACACCCAATCAATAAATCTTGAAAGTAAAATTTGGCAATTTTCAAGACGTACGGCATCCAGATACGTTGACCGTGCCATGCAAGATGCAAACATTATAGGATTGCAAGCATCAAGTAAAGGTTTACGTCATTCATTCGCAGTCTGCGCCATTGAAAACAACGTACCATTAAATTTGATAAAAAACTGGATGGGTCATTCTTCCATATCTACGACCGAAATATATTTGAATGTGGTTGGTCAAGAGGAAAGAACTTTTGCACGAAGAATGTGGGAAAGTCAATGAAGATCAACACCACAAACTTGACGTAATCGTGGTCATTGGTTATAATCAAATGGATTGTATTTATCCATTGTACGCGATTATGACTGTCAAAAAAATATTCTTGAAAATTGTCTATGTCTTTCTGCTTATCGGATTGTTATTTTCAAGTATTTTCTTTTTTGGATTTGAAAGTGCCAAAGAAATCACCAATTACCCAATTGTTGTAGGTGCTTTATTATTGCTGATCGGTGCTATTCTGATAAGCCAAAAGGAAACATTAATTCCCACAAAAAGATAAATTTAATTTCAAAACTTTAAAAGTTATGAGGAAATATTTAGTCCGAATATTATGACGATCAGTATTTCTAAGTGGTTGATTAATACGGGCAAATGGTGTGCCACCTGCCACACAATGCGCTCAAAATCGACCAGTTGGAACATCAGAGTATAATACTTGTGTTCAGCAGCTAACTACCTTACAAAATACTTGTGATGGCTTATCAGGTTTAGCCTTGGATAAGTGTAAAAAATCATATAGTGATTGTCGAGTGGAAGCTAGAAATACGGAAAAATTCTGTGCTTGTCAAGCTCGTTGATGAACTGTTTTGAATACAAACGTTCCATTTCTTGGGAGATGTATTGAAATCGGAAATTCAACTTCTACTAGTTGAGATACGACTACGGCAAATCAACTTACCGCATTCCCGCTTTTGATGAAAGCAATATCCAGAATTCTTTTATCGCTAATTTTGGTTTCTAGTTTAATTATGGTGATCGCCTGAGGTGTAATGATCGCATCTAGTTGAGCCAATGCCTGATGATACGAGCAAGGCAAGAAACTGATCAGAAAAGTTGTGATCGGTTTGATTTTACTGGGTGCTTCGGGTATCATTTTGGCATTGATTAATCCTAATTTTTTTGGGTAAGGAATTTATTTATTTTACTTGTTAACGTAACAAATGAGTTTAAGAAATTACAAGCGTCCAATCTTAATCCCCTTGTTTATAGCTTTTTTTATATTGCTTTTCTTTTTATTGAGAAGTAAATTTTGACAAAATAAACAAATTGATTTTCAAGTACAATCTAAAAACACTAATAATAATTTTTCAAATCATATTGAGGAAAATGATAGACATAGAACAAAGATCAAGTCTTCTCTATGTCAAGAAAAGTGCTTTTGGAAAGTTCATGTAAAAGCTTCAGAAGATTTTTTTAGCAATTGAATCACACCTACTTGCCATTATGAAAATAGTTGTGAAGGTAAGTATCAAAACGCTCCAATAGCTCATTCTCAAGTTTTCAATGGAAAATTCACTAATAACATCATTAATTTCCCCAAAAATGCTTATCTGCAATCTATAAGGCTGTATTTTTACAATAACGGAAATGAAGAATCTATAGATATACCAACGAACTCATGTAATTCAGTAAATAATTTAGCCACTACGGGAAGTGATAGTGAGGAATATAATAGTTGTATCTACGAAGTTATTACAAACTATATTTTTGAAAATTATGGATTAGTTGAAGGAGAAGCTTATGAATTAGTAGTTAATTTATGGGTAAACCCAAACTCATCAATTAGTTTCTTGAATAGTAATTGAAATAACGATATCTGGATAGGTATCAATAAAAATGATTCAAATATTATCTATACTGATTTTGAATGAAATATCAGTAATGCCTCGACTGTAGTTGTGTCAAAAATAGGTTTATACGGAATTATAAATAATCAAGATGAGACTTATATCGCATCATGTTCTTCACCTATCGGAGGAGGGGAGTTAATTCAATTTTTTATCCCTTGAATTTATGAGTTTATCAACATAGAGGAATCTAATTATCATTCCACAGCATTTTACGAGTTTGAATCTATCGCTATTGAAGGTAATTATAACTCAGATTTAACTGATACCTGCTTTTGTTGAGATGGATACCTTCAGTATGAAAACGATGAATTATGCGATGATTGAAATAGTATAAATGATGATTTTTGTTCTAATGACTGCAAAATAAATTGTATAAATAAAGAAGCCTGTTTTAATGATACTGACTGTGGAGATTGGGCTACTTGTAATGCGATTCCTGAGGTTATCGAAAAAAAGTGCTTTAAAGAGGTATACGATGAATGTAACAACGATTTTAACCTAATTGAAACATCACGGCTTTGTAATTCTGATGACGATTGTCCATGATGATGAAGTTGACCTTGTTTAGAAATTAACCATGCTTGTCTTGAAGTAACCACTCAAGAAGCTGAAATAGGGAGTTGTGAGTGTGATAACTATTACATTCCAAAATGTGGAAATGATATTTGTGAAATGAGTAGAGGAGAAAATATGCCTAATAGCCCAAATTGTTGTTCCAATGACTGTGAGTGAATTACCTGCAAGGTAATTAGTATCCCTAGTGAGCCTTTCGATTTCGTTAAATAATAAAACAGTTATTCGTTTCTTCTATTTCGATTACCTTGTTTTCAATATCCACACACAACTCTAACCTATATTTCCCTGGTTCTTCTGGAAAAAATACACTGTAAATTGTTGAAGACTGATTGGATGTATTAAAAATCACATCAATCGTATCTTTTTGCACTATAGACTCATAAGACATATCTTGATAAACATCAAACCGTACAATGAACTCACATCTAAAATTTAAATCAACACTACAATTCATATTAGATTTGTTACAACTATTTATAATCTCTAGTGGAATAATTACTGATACACCAGCTTGGAATTGTTCAATATTTTGTATCAAAATTTCTCCTACTAAATCAACACAATAATCATCACAGGGTATCTCTTTACTACACCCTGTGATGATAAACAACACCGCAAAAATTGAACAACAAATCCTACTGCTTCGCATTGTATATCTGTTCTATTTCAGATTCGCTTATTACTCGATTATACATACGGAAGTTATCCATTTTTCCTATATATTGAGATTTTAGAGCACCATCATTTTCATCAACTCCAATATTCAATTTTTGATTAAAAGAATAAACAGCTCCATTCCCTCCTTGATACGTAGCATAACCTCTTGTATCAAAAAGGTCTCCGTTTATATAAAATTTAAGTGTGTTTTGACTATTCTTTGTTATAACTAAGTGATGCCATTGATTATTAAGTAAAACATTTGTGATATTATAATTTGTATTTGAACCAAAAGCAAAAAGCTTAGTTCCATTTAGTATTACATGTTTCATGTATGGATTATAAGCAGAGATACTACTAAATGTGCCATCATAATTTATATTACCATCAAAAATACAACCATCGGAATCTGATGTTTTAATCCATACAGATAATGAAAACTCAGGACTACTATTCAATGGGTCATTAGGAACTCTAATGTAATCGTAGGTTCCACCAGGGAAATCCATTGAAAAACCTTCATTATTTGGTGTATCTGTAGATAATTCTATATTTCCATTTACAACTCCGTTAGAACCACCAAATACATTTTCAACTTGCTGAATATTAAATAAATCTTGGTTTTCAAAATCTAAATAGTAGAGTAAGTTTTCACTAACTACAAAAGGGGACTCCGCGGTAATGGAATAGGAATCCATCCATTCCTCTCCTGCTGTATCTTCAATAAAAAAGTAAAGGTCGATAATCTCTCCCCAAAATAAATCATCATTGATTTGTACTTCATATTGGCGAGTTTTTGTGCCGCCATTAGCTATGATATTTCCATAATTTGTTGGATTTTCTGAGAGTATTTGCACCTTTTGGCTATCGCCTATTCGTACAGACACATCATCTGCTACAAGCAGACCTGTATTTTTTACAACAACACTAATCGTTACTATTTCTCCGGGGTTAGCAGTACCTGTATTATTGGCATCACTACTTATATAAACAGAGTCTATCTCTAAGAAAGGAGTTGGTGGAGCTAATGTCATAGGTGTTTCTAAATCACTATATCCAGTCCCAAATTCGTTGATAGCAAAGGCTGTTATATTGTAATTGGTATTGGCATCCAAGTTATCAATCACTTCAGCGAAAAATGTTCCACCCTCAGCAATATCTTCTGCTCCTTTCAGAATGATACCATCATTCAACTCAACTGTTGGTTGTGAACTGTTTTTAGACCAAACAAAGCCATGTTCCGACACAGGTACACCTTTAAAGTCCGCAATTTTCCCACTAATCAAAAAAGAGCTAGCTGTGATACTAGAAGGAGTTTCGATACTCATACCAGGAGGCTCGGCATTTAGAGTATTAAATGAAATATTATAATCGTGATAACCATAAGACTGTGACCCCGTTGCGTTATCTTCTTGCTTTAGATATACCCTTGCATAATATTTCGTTCCAGGTTCTAAGTTATCAACCACACTTGTAAATTGTCCAGTTGAAGGCGTATCAGGAGCAAGACTGCTAAAACCATCGTTATCTTCTATCGTAGGAAATTGATTACTACTAGAAACTACGTGTCCGAAATCAATAATAGAAAAAGAAGAGGTTTCTACTTTGCCAAAGGTAAACTTGATAGCTACATCTGTAAAGCCAACTGAACTAGGGAATCCATTCTCTACAGTAATCCCTTCCACACTAAAGAATACAGTATCAGTAAGCATATCTTCTTCCTCTAATGGAGGCGTTTCTCCAGTTACATCAAGCTCTTTATCACAAGAAATAAGACATAGACCTATTGTTATACAAGACAATAGAACGAGAAGATTAAATTTGAAAATTTGTTTTGTGTTCATAATTAGAAAAGTTTAAATCTTAGTCCTAGACCCAAGCCAGTAGAACCAATTGTTTTACCATATTGTAAATCGTAGTTATCAAGTTGAATTACTTTTTCAGAGAAAAGAAAAAAACGCAATTTTTCTCTACCAATTGACAATGCTCCGCCATAAACACCCGTAAAAGCATCATTCTGATGAAGAAAAATATTATGCCATGAAGGTGATTCCGTTGAAGCAGCATTCCAATAGGAATACCCTCCTGTATGTAAAAAAGCAAACTCTCCACCTCCATAAACCTCAAAACCAAATACACCGTTTGGTTTACCTATTCTTAGATTTAACACCAAAGGTATCGTATGGTATGTAATATTTGAATTGTTTTGTTTAAAGCCAAAATCTCGATAACCATAGCCTGTCTCTACACTAAGTGTTATCTTCTTCAATCGAACAAACTGGAAGCCGATACGACCCATCATATTAATACGTTGAGAAAATTTATCATCAAGTCCTATCGGGTCAGTAGTGGCTTCCGAAACATAGTTATACGAAGCACTCAAAGAAAAATAAAAAGGTTTAAAATCGCTCTTTCTTTTTCGTCTAAGATGGCAACTCATGCTATTGGGCAAATTTCGCATAATAGTCATTTTCTCTGACTCATAACCAGTAGCAGAAATCAATATTTCCTTACTACCTCTTGGAGTATTTAACTTATATCTACCATCAACATCTGTTACTGTTCCTGTCGTTGTGCCAACTACCTGTACTGCCGCACCTATTATAGGCTGACCTTTTTTGTCCATTATTATGCCACTAATTGCTCTTTGTGCATTGGTGAAATTTACAAGAGTAACACTAAGACATAATAAAATCGTGAAATACTTCATACTGCTTAGAATTAATCAAACGACTTGTATTAATATTCTATTTAAACTTAATGAACTTAGGAGAGAAAGACCTCCGTTCAAGTTGTTTGGCTTTTTAATTAGATGGGATTAATCAATGATTTTCACAGTTCTAGACAGCAAACGAACCAAAGGAGCACCTTTCTTTCTTTGAAAGTTAGGGTTAGGTAGTACTCGTATAATTAATGTCTCATCAACAGGAGTTGCTCCGATTTCTGTGACTCTACCTGCTGGTAGAATTTCAGGTGCTGATGCATTATTATTTTCCATTCTTTCATCAACATCATCTGAATCATCTGCAAAAGTAATTACTCGGTAATCACCAGGCTCATCAAATGAAAAAGAATAGTTTTCTTCAGCTGTTGCCCCAGAAGATATAGAAGGAACAGTGAAATTATTATTTAATTGAGTAGAAGCAAACGATCCATTATTTTGGGTATCAAAATCAACAAGTAAACGGCTTTTACTTTCTCCTGCACCTAGTGTTTCTTTTACATTATCATTACATCTTTCAACCGTATTAATAACGTTAGAAATTGCATTGGGAATATTAAAAGGAACACCAGCCGTTACTGTTACTACACCTGAAAATGCTAATTCCGTTACAAGGTCAGCAAGTGCAAAACCACAATCTTTAGAGCAGCTAGAATTACTAATGAGAATAGATATTAAGATTATTAAGGTAAATACTTTTTTCATGTCTAATTGAATTTTAGAGTATTGTTGAATAATTGACATGACAAATATCCACAATAGATTAACCATAAAAAACTCATCCCTATCAACATCAAAATATTCCCTATGAACAAAAAGTCGGATTAAGAAAACTCCTAATCCGACTTTAAGCGTGGTAGTAATTGCTGAAACTGATCTCGAAAGGTTGCACCAATAGGTATTGGTAGTTGTTCATCTCGATGCTTTACAAAAGCTCGTCCACCATCAAAGGCAACGACTTTATTAATGTTAACAACATGAGAACGATGCACCCGTACCAATGATGGATGCTGTACTTGTTTTAGAAAACTAGACAAATTAGCCGAAACGCTTGCTCTTGTATACTCGGTGTGAATAGTAACAGTATAGGCATTAGCCTCTACCCAAAGAATATCGGCTATTTCTATACGAATATATTTTGTGCCTTTTTTAGCAAAAAAGAAATGTTGGTTAGAATAAAATATACAAGGTGGTGGAGTGCTATATTGAAACGATTGATCAATGCTTGCTTTTGTTTCTTTTACAAAATTAGAAAGTGCAAGATCAATGGCAATTTCTAATTGTCGTCTATTGTATGGTTTAATCAGATAATTAGCAGGTGAAGCCTCTTGCGCTCTTTTTGCTGTTTCATTACCACCGATACCAGTTAAGAATATAAGAGGAACACGGGTCACTTTATTGAATTTATGAGCCAGTTCTATTCCATCTAATTTGCTATGCTCCAAGTTTATATCCATCAAAACGAGGTCAGGTAGTCTTTTGCGAAATGCTTGAAACGCATCTGTGCTATTATGTACGGTGTCTGTAATAATATAGCCAAACTCTAGAAGCAACTCTGCCAAACGATCAGCCATTAACAGATCGTCTTCTACAATTAATATTTTTAAATCTCCCATTATACGGCTATTTTACGTTGTGTGAAATCAAATGTATAGCTTAATCCTTTCTGCTCGTTAGATATATTTACATTACCATTCAATTGTTTGGTCAGTGTATGAATGAGTTTTAAACCAAGAGATTTACTCTTTGTTATGTCGAAGGTAACAGGAAGACCTATACCATTGTCATGATATTTCATTTGATAGTTATCTGTATTTATTATGGTAACATGAATATCAATTCGTGGATTATCTTGTTCTTGAAAGGCATATTTGAATGAATTGGTGACCAATTCATTTACTATTAACCCCATCCGAACAGCAGAATCGCCATCCATAACTATATCATCTGCTTGCAGTTTGATTTGTGGTTGTTGACCATTAAATGGAAAACCATATTGAAGATTAGTACATAATTCCTTTAGGTAATCACCTATATTAATTTGGCTATCGTCACCTTGTAAATGTAATTTACGGTGGAGGAGTGACATAGCCTCGATACGGCTTTCACTTTCTTTTACCGCTTGCTTGGCTTCCTTATTTTCCAATCGTCGTCCCTGCATATCCATCATCGCAGAAATGAATGCAAGATTATTTTTCACACGATGCCCTAACTCTTGATGAAGGAGTTCTATCCTTTCATTTTTGCTGGATAGTAGTTGATTGTTACGTTTTCGTTCTGCATTTTGACGATATAACAATACTGAAAGCAAGCCTAATAATGTTAAACCACCAATCGTACCTAGTAATGTTGCTCGCTGTCGTTGAATCGTAGCGGTTTGTATTTGTTGGTCTTTTTTGAGAAGTTGGTTTTCAGCTTCTTTCTTTTCAGTTTCGTATTTGGTTTTTAACTCATCTAAATTTTTTTGATTTTTCTCACCTCTAAGAGAGTCTCTAGTTTCCATAAAATTCTCAAATCTAATTTTGGTTCTTTCTCCGTTAGCTAAAGCTATTTTTGAAGCTAAAATATATTTTTTATTAATTTCAATATGCTTTAAATTTTTTCTTTTTTTATACTCACTATTTACATATTCCAATGTGTTAATACATTCAATATAATCTTTTTTCATATAATAGGTTTGTCCTAAATATTGTTTTGCACTTAATTCTCCATTCATATTTTCAGACTTATTAGCAACAACAATAGCTTTCTTAAGGTAACCTATAGCATCATCATATTGGGCTGTACTCTCTTGCATCACACCTAGTCCTTGA
>JAHDDQ010000124.1 GCA_020629275.1 Tenacibaculum sp.
TGGTTGTAGCCACGGTAAGAAGTGCCATTAAAGGTGGTTTTAACTGAAATTTTAATCCCTTTTGTTATTTGCTGAACCATGCCTATAAAAATACTAGTTTTTTTGTAATACAACAAATGGTCTTGCTACCTGTTCTGATTAAAAAAACCATATCCTACTCCAATTACTCTATCATATAAACCTCCAAAAGGCATGTAGTAAACAATAACAGTGTACTCATTTTCGGTTTGAAAAAAAGAACCGTTAATTTCATTTAGGTCAATTTTTCTATTCTCATTTAAAGTGGCGTATGTATAGTTGTAAAACCCTTGTTTTAATTGTAAAGAAGCTTCGTAAAGGTTGGTTTCATTATTAAAAGTCATTTTATTATCTTCAGTTAACTCATAATTATTAAATCGTCCATAAACATATACGTTTTTGTCTGTTATTTTAGTATTAGTTTCTAAAGAAAAATGAATCAATGCATAGTCAGCCTCGGTATGTTGATCGTTAGCATCTAAAGTACGTACAATAAATTGCCCATTTATATCAGGATTGTAAGTGTATGGTTTTTCACTTCTTTGTATGTCAGTATATAGGTAATTATGAAAAAGATCTTTACGTTCAGTTTTGGCGATATTAACATTGGTGCTACGAACATATTTATTATCAAAATTCAAATACTCATTACCTCCCCAAAAATTTGTTTTTTGAGTGTAATTATAGATTAACTGTTGAGGTTTAATAAACAATGGATTCAAATTGGTTTTAGCGAATTTCCAATTATAGTTTTTAATCAGTTGAATTTTAATTTCTTGATTAGGGTTGTTTATATTCAGCCCTTTGTGATTCACTATAAATTGAACGGTTTGTTGTTGATTGGTAGTTTCTGTATCTCTACCTCTAATTACGTTCACTCCAACAGTAGTTATGTTTTCATAAAAAACACATCTTCTTGAAAACACAATTTCATCATCATCATTTAATACTGAAATTCTATAATTTCCACTTTTGGTAATTACCGAATTTTGGTTAGGAATATTAACTGAGTAATGAGTGTAATTTTGAAGTGTATTGAAAGAATTTGTAACATTGATAATATAATTTTGATCAAACCCATTCACATATTGGTTAGATTGGAGGTTGCTTGGTTTCCAATCGTGAGTCATGTGTTCTATTTTGTATTGATACTCTTTATTATCCGCATCCAAATCATCAAAAGAAAGTTCTAAAACATTGCCTAAAGGAACGAAAGGAATTAATGATTTAGAGTGTAAAGGAACTAACTGTACTGTTTTGATAGTCTGACAAACTCCCAAAAGACAAGAAAAAGTAAATAGTAAAACAGAAATTTTTTTCTTCATAATGTACAAATATACCAAAACATAAGCCAAAGTGTAATTTATTTAGAATCTTTATAAATAAGATAAATGAAGTAAGATAAAATCGTAATTGATTACTTGTCGTTTTTAAAATTTTTAAATTTGCGTGTTTTAAAGAAAATCAAATACAATAGTTACTATGTCAAAAGACATCCGTATAAAAAAAGGGCTTGATATTAAGCTCGTTGGCGAAGCAAAACAAGTAACTGCCGAACTTCCATTAGGTAGTGTTTTTGCAGTAAAGCCAAGTGATTTTCACGGCGTAATTCCTAAGATTTTAGCAAAAGAAGGTTCAGAAGTAAAAGCTGGTCAAGCACTTTTTTACAATAAAAGTGATGAGCGTATTTTATTCCCTAGTCCTGTGAGCGGAAAAATTACTGAAATTGTTCGTGGAGCTCGTAGAAAAGTTTTAGAAATTAAAATTACAACTAACGGAACCCAAGAATACAAAGATTTCGGGAAGGTAGATGTAAGTTCAATGACTGGAGAAGAAATAAAGAATCATTTATTTACTTCAGGATGTTGGCCTTTCATAAAACAACGTCCGTACGACATTGTTGCAAACCCAAATCAAGCTCCGAAAGCTATCTTTGTTTCTGGTCATGCAAGTGCTCCTTTAGCAGCTAATTACGATTACGTGTTAGCAGGTAAGCAAGAAGAATTACAAGTAGCCCTAACAGCGTTAAAGAAACTTACAGAAGGTAAGGTTCATGTTTCGGTTGCATCTTCTAAGTCGCCATTAGCAAGCTTGAAAGGAATAGAAACGCATAATGTTTCTGGTCCTCATCCAGCAGGTAATGTGAGTACGCAAATTGCAAAAATTGATCCGATTAACAAAGGTGAGGTAGTTTGGGTTGTTACTCCGCAAGATTTAGTAGTGATTGGTGAATTACTGTTAACAGGAAAACTCAACCTTAAGCGCACAGTAGCCTTAACAGGGTCGCAAATTAATGAGCCAAAATACATTACAGCTTTTGCTGGGGCTCAAGTAAGTGATATCGTTAAAGGAAACTTAAATAACGATAATACTCGTGTGATTAGTGGTAATGTATTAAGTGGTTTACAGGTAGGAGAAGAAGGATTTCTAGGTTTCTACGACAACCAATTGACAGCAATTCTGGAAGGAGACGATTATGAGTTCTTTGGATGGAATAAACCTGTTTTTAATAAAATTTCGACATCCAGAGCATTGACTTTCTCGTGGTTGAACCCAAAGAAAAAATATGATTTGAATACAAATACTAATGGAGAACATAGAGCATTTGTAGTAACAGGATCATACGAAGAGGTGTTTCCATTAGATATTTATCCGATGCAGTTATTAAAAGCATGTATGTATAAAGATTTAGACGAAATGGAAGGTTTAGGAGCATACGAAGTAGCGCCTGAAGATTTCGCTTTAACAGAGTTTATTTGTGTATCAAAACAACCTCACCAGAAAATAATTCGTGAAGGGTTAGATTTAATGAGAGAAGAACTAGGATAAGATATGGGATTAAAACAAAATTTACATAATTTAAAAGAAAAATATAAAGGAACAAAGATGGCTCCTGCGTTTAACGCAATCCATACCTTTTTGTATTTACCTAATGAGACTACCCATGGAGGAACTCATGTAAAAGCAGCAGATGATTTAAAACGTACTATGAATGTAGTAATTATGTCATTAATTCCATGTTTGTTATTTGGAATGTTAAATGCAGGTTACCAACATCATGTAGCTACTGGTGAAATTGAAAGAGTAACTAGCTTTTTCAGTGGAAATTTTTGGAATTTTGACAACTTCTGGATAGGTGTTGTAAAAATACTACCGTTAGTTATTGTGTCTTACGGAGTAGGACTGATAGTTGAATTTATCTTTGCCGTAATCAAAGGTCATGAGGTAGAAGAAGGATATTTAGTAACAGGAATGTTAGTGCCATTAATTGTACCAGTAGACTTACCACTTTGGATGTTAGCAGTTGCTGTTGTTTTTGGAGTAGTAATTGGTAAAGAGGTTTTTGGTGGAACTGGGATGAATATATTAAATCCAGCCTTAACTATTCGTGCATTCTTATTTTTCGCATATCCAACTTGGATGTCGGGAGATAAAGTTTGGGTTCACGATGCAGTAGCAAGAGCAGGTCAAGCTGATGCGATTTCAGGTGAAACAATTCTTGGAAGTTACGCGCAAAATCAAGAGGTAAGTTATTCTGTAGCAGATATGTTTTTTGGATTTATTCCAGGTTCTGTAGGAGAAACGTCCACATTCTTAATTTTATTAGGAGCAGCATTCTTAATTTTTACAAAAATAGGTAGTTGGAGAATAATTCTATCTACTTTCGTAGGTGCAGCAGTGATGGGATTAATTTTTAATGCGATTACAAGTTCAGGAATAATCACTGAAAGCAGTAAGTTCTATGGATTAATGAGTACTCAATGGTGGCAACATCTAATCATCGGAGGTTTAGCTTTTGGTGCAGTATTTATGGCTACCGATCCTGTAACAGGTTCACAAACTAATAAAGGTAAGTGGATATATGGTTTTCTTATTGGTTTCTTTTCGATAATGATCCGTGTATTCAATCCTGCATATCCTGAAGGAGTATTCTTGGCAATACTTTTAATGAATGTTTTTGCACCAACGATAGATCATTACGTGGTTCAAGGTAATGTAAAGAAAAGATTAAAACGTTTAAAAGCTAAAACTGCATAATTATGGCATCTAATAAGACAGATACTAATGTATATACACTACTTTTTGCCATAGGAATGGTGTTAGTGGTAGGAGCATTACTAGCCTTTACAGCATCTTCGTTGAGAGGTAAAATTGATGCAAATAAAAAGATAGAGAAGCAACAGAATATCTTGTATGCTATGGGTATAAACGAAAACGACGAAAGTAGCGCTGTTTTTGTTTCTAAAGATAAAGTTGACAGTGAGTTTTCAAAATACATTAAAAAGCAATTAGTTATCGAAGGAGATAAAGTTTCTGAAGATAAAGAAGCTTATTTAATAGATATTAAAAGACAACAAGCATTAGCAAAAGAAGGTAAAACTAGAAAATTACCATTATTTGTAGGAGAAAAAGATGGTAAATCTTTTTATATAGCGCCAATACGAGGAAAAGGATTATGGGATGCAATTTGGGGTTATGTTGCCTTAGATAAAAGCATGGTAGTCCAAGGAGTATTTTTCGATCATAAAGGAGAAACACCTGGTTTAGGAGCAAACATAAAACAACGTTTTTTTATGGATGATTTTTATGGAGAGCGTTTGTTAACGGAAGCTGGAGTTTTTAAAGGAATTAAAGTTTCTAAATCAAATGCAGATCCTAAAAACATAGATAAAAACGATAATGAGGTTGATGCTATTGCAGGAGCAACTATCACAGGTGATGGTGTTTCAGCAATGATTAAATCGGAATTAAGACAATATTTACCTTACTTTAAAACATTAAAATAATTATGGGACTTTTATCAAAAAAAGACGCAAAATTAATAACAGATCCGTTAGCAGATAATAATCCGATTACAATTCAGGTACTAGGTATTTGTTCAGCTTTAGCTATTACTGCAGAGTTAAAAGCCTCTATAGTAATGTCGATTTCTGTATTATTTGTATTAGGAGTAGGAAATGTTGTAATCTCATTGATGAGAAATATAATTCCTTCTAAAATTAGAATTATCGTACAGCTAATCGTAGTAGCTGCATTAGTAATTATAGTAGATTTAGTATTGAAAGCATTTGCGTACGAACTGAGTAAAACATTATCTGTTTTCGTAGGGCTTATAATTACCAACTGTATTATTATGGGGCGTTTTGAAGCCTTTGCCTTAGGAAATGGCCCTTGGAAATCATTTTTAGACGGAATAGGAAATGCTCTTGGATATGCTGCAATATTAATTATTGTAGGATTTTTTAGAGAATTATTAGGTTCAGGAACATTATTAGGATTCAAAGTATTAGGAGATCCTATAGAAAAAACTGGATTGTACGCGATAGGATATGAAAATAATGGTTTCATGTTATTATCTCCAATGGCATTAATTGTTGTGGGAATAATTATTTGGATTCAGCGTAGTAAAAATCAGGCATTAATCGAAGACTAAGCAAGTTTTAGACTTCATTAAAAACATAGAAAAATGGAACATTTAGAATTATTTTTCAAGTCAATATTCATAGATAACATGGTCTTTGCTACATTTTTAGGAATGTGTTCTTACCTAGCTGTATCTAAAAAAGTATCTACAGCAGTAGGTTTAGGAGCAGCTGTAATCTTTGTATTAGCAGTAACAGTTCCTATAAATTGGTTATTAGATCAATATTTATTGAGACCAGGAGGTTTATCTTGGTTAGGAGCAGAATATGCAGATTATGATTTAAGTTTCTTATCATTTATAATGTTTATAGCAACTATCGCAACTATGGTTCAGTTAGTAGAAATCATTGTTGAAAAATTCGCTCCTGCATTATATAATTCTTTAGGAATCTTTTTACCACTAATTGCTGTAAACTGTGCAATCTTAGGAGGTTCTTTATTCATGCAATCACGTGAAATTCCTACTTTAGGTCAATCACTTGTTTATGGAATAGGATCAGGAATTGGATGGTTTTTAGCAATCTTAGCGATTGCAGCTATACGTGAAAAAATAAGATATTCACAAGTGCCAGGCCCATTAAGAGGTTTGGGAATTACGTTCATCATTACTGGTTTAATGGCCATCGGATTTATGAGTTTCGGAGGTATGTTAACAGGTGGAGATGACGAAGAAAAGAAAGAAACTCCAAAAGAAGAAGCAAAGAAAATTACTGAGGAGCAGGATAAAAAATTAGCAACAACCACTAAAGAAATTACAAAGTAATGATGTTTTTAGAAGTAAGTACAGGAGGAACAGTTGCCATAACAGTATTCGCTTTTTTAGCCGTAATATTGTTATTAGTAGCATTATTATTATTTGTTAAACAGAAGTTAGCACCATCTGGTCCAGTTAAGATTACGATTAATGGTGAAAAAACTATAGAAGTACCATCAGGAGGTACATTATTATCAACTCTAGGTAATGAAAAAATCTTTTTACCATCAGCTTGTGGTGGAGGTGGTTCTTGTGTACAGTGCGAATGTCACGTTAATGAAGGGGGAGGAGAAGCTCTACCAACAGAAACTCCGCACTTTACTCGTAAAGAATTACAGCATGGTATTCGTTTAGCATGTCAAGTAAAGGTTAAGCAAGATATGGACATTTCTATTCCAGAAGAGATTTTTGGAATTAAGAAATGGGAAGCTACCGTTGTACGTAATTATAACGTAGCATCTTTCATTAAGGAATTTGTAGTAGAGATACCAGAAGATATGAACTATAAAGCAGGAGGATATATTCAGATAGAAATACCTCCATGTGAAGTTAAGTTTGCAGATATGGATATTACTGCACACCCTGAAGAACATGAAACACCAGATAAATTCCAAGTAGAATGGGATAAGTTTAAGTTATGGCCTTTAGTAATGAAAAACCCAGAGACTGTAGAAAGAGCTTATTCAATGGCTTCTTACCCAGCAGAAGGTAGAGAAATTATGCTTAATGTACGTATAGCAACTCCACCGTTTGATAGAGCTAAAGGTGGATGGATGGATGTAAATCCAGGTATTGCTTCTTCATATGTCTTTTCTAGAAAAGTTGGAGATAATGTAACTATATCTGGCCCTTACGGAGAGTTTTTTATCAATGAGTCTGATGCAGAAATGTTATACGTTGGTGGAGGTGCAGGTATGGCGCCAATGCGTTCACATTTATACCATTTATTTAAAACATTAGAAACAGGAAGAAAAGTATCATATTGGTATGGCGGACGTTCTAAAAGGGAATTGTTTTACTTAGATCATTTTTATGATTTAGAAAAAAACTTCCCGAATTTTAAGTTCCATATTGCACTTTCTGAACCTTTACCAGAGGATAACTGGAAGGTTAAAGATAGTATGGACGCAGAAGGTGATGGTTTTGTTGGTTTCGTTCATAATTGTGTAATCGACAATTATTTAAGTAATCACGATAGTCCAGAAGATATTGAACTATATTTCTGTGGGCCACCATTAATGAACAAAGCAGTACAAAAAATGGGTGAAGATTTCGGTATTCCAGATGAAAATATACGTTTTGATGATTTTGGAGGTTAAACCGAATCATTATAATATTAAATAAAAAAACCAGCTTTTAAGCTGGTTTTTTTTATTTTTAAAATATGATTATACGTTTGCTATTACCGCTATTTTTCTGGATTTTCACTTTAAAGTTACAAGCACAAAGTAATTTATATGAAAATATCCAAAGTAGATTAGATACAATTTATGAAGTATCACAGAAAATTAAACTATTAACAGAAGCAGGTGACTATTATCTTGAAAGAGATTTATACAAAGCAGAGAATTATTATAGAAAAGCAGAAAGATTAATAGACAGTGATGATATACAAAATAAGGCGAACATACTGAAAAATCTAGGCAGTGTATACTATAGAAGGAGTGATTATAGTGAAGGGCTTTCCTATTATCTGAAGTCAAAAAAACTTTATGAGAAATTAAAGGATACAGTTAATCTTGGTATTCTACTTCTCAAAGAAGGGATGACGTATAGATATCTAGAAGAAAATAAAAGAGCCATCAAAAATTATAATGAGTCATTAAAATTAGCTAGTAAGATAAAAGATTCAACACTAATGGGTAGGTGCTATTTAGCAACAGCTGGGTCTTATAAAAGAATGAACGAAATCGATTCTTCTTCATTATATTATCATAAAGCATTAAAACTTTTTAGAAAAATTAATAATGAGCTAAAAATTAGTAATGTCAGAAATGATTTAGCTGTTTTATACGGTAAGGAAAATCAATACGATA
Organism: Tenacibaculum sp.; assembly: GCA_020629275.1. Classification (GTDB taxonomy): domain Bacteria; phylum Bacteroidota; class Bacteroidia; order Flavobacteriales; family Flavobacteriaceae; genus Polaribacter. The sequence goes on from JAHDDQ010000124.1 coordinate 8,233, forward strand.
AAGCTTTAGCAATACATTTAAAAAATTTAGGTTTCATAAAAGAGAACCACAGTAAAACAAATGTATCAACAACTTATTTTAATATTGCTTTCTCGTACTATAAATTGAAACAGTATGACAAAGCTTTGAAATATTTAGATTCTTCTCATGCAATAGCTAAAAAAGAAGGTTTTAAATACAGATTATCAAGAATAGCTGGACAAAGAAGTAGTGTATATGCTAAACAAAAACAGTATCAAAAAGCGTATATAAACCATGTGCTATATAAAAGATATTCGGATTCAATTTTTAACTTAAAAAAGCAAAAGCAAATACGAGAATTACAACTGCAGCACGATTTTGATAATGAAAAGAAAGAGCTAGAAATAATAGCGCACAAAAAAGAATTAAAATCAAGACTCTATGGCTTACTTATCATTTTAATATTATTTTTCGCTGTAATAATAGGTTATCTAGTTTGGAGAGATAGAATTGCACATAATAAAATAATGGAAGATCAATTTGAAAAAGAACGATTAAAAAAAGAAGTTCTGTCTGAAAAGGTAAAAACTTCAGAGTCTGAATTGAAAAACCTAATAGCCGATAATAGTATGCGTTTAGAGTTTATTAAGCAACTATCAAAGCAAATAAAGAAAGACAAATTATCTACTGGCTGTAAAAATGTACAAAATTATGCAAACACATTACTATTTAAATTACAACAGCAAATTGGTACGGAGAATAAACTATCTGTTTTAAAAGATAAAATTAATGAAGTGAATCAAGGATTTGATACAGAAATTATACAACGTTTTCCAAGTTTAACAAAAACAGAACGAGAAGTGTGTGCATTACTTCGTTTAAACTTATCAATTAAAGAAATAGCTTCAATTAGAAATTCAAGTATAGATTCTATTAAAGCTTTACGTTATAGAATTCGAAAAAAATTAGAAGTACCTAAGAATGAGGAGTTAGAACATTTTGTTCAAAGCCTTTAAAACCCTTTTGTCACTTTTTGTCACTACTTTTTTTCTGTAAATAAATAAATAGTTTAGTATTATTGGCACTCGTAAAAAAATTATGACATACTGTTGAAGGGTAGTTTATCCCTATAATAATCCCTAATTAATAATTAAATTATCGCATTCAATAGTTGTAACTAAGCCAGTATTTGGAGGATACTGGCTTTTTTGTATTTTTATAAATAAATAATACAATTAATCTCTGAAAAAGAAAGGACATTGAACGAAATAAGAAAGCCCAAAAAACGTGGAAAACTGCGAAAAATTATTGGTAAAGAATACTTCATCTTAAAACGAAAATGGGAATGGATATTTGGAGATAAGAAATATGCTAAGTCTACAGCCAAAGAAAATTATGACTATACAGTATTTGAACATAAATCATTAATTCTAAGACCTCTCAAAGACGTAGAAATGTACCTTCAAGAGAATAAGAAAACAAATCTTGAGTTGGCTATAAAACATTTAAATGGGATCGAAATAAGACCTAATCAGTATTTTTCTTTGTGGAAATTGATCGGAAGACCTACAAAAAGTAAAGGGTATTTAGAAGGATTGGTGTTGAATAATGGTAAAATAGATAAAGATACAGGAGGAGGACTCTGTCAATTAGGGAACTTGCTTTTCTGGATATTCGGACACAGCTCATTAACAATTAAAGAACGTTACAGACATGGTTTTGATGTATTTCCTGATATAAATAGAAAAATTCCTTTTGGTGCTGGTGCAACACTTTCCTATAATTATATAGATCTTCAAGTAAAAAATGAAACAGAAAATAGTTTCGTTATAAAATTATGGCTAGACGAGACACATCTCAACGGAGTATTATTGTCTAAATATGAAGTACGAGAATCCTATAAACTTGTTGAACGAAATCATCAAATAAAACAACAGTTCTGGGGAGGCTATTCAAGACACAATCAAATATTCAAAGTATTCATAAAAGATGAGATAGAAGAGGAAGAGATGATCGTTGAAAATCATGCTGTAATGATGTATAATCCATTTTTAGAAAAACCAAATAAGTAGTGAAAAAATGATGAATTTATCTTTTGAAAGTTACAGCTAATGATAAAAAGAAATAGTTAAACGTATTTTCAAGTTTATATACACCTGTTTTAACCTGAATCACAGTTGTACTTTTTATTTCTAGCAATTTCAAATCATTCAGAATAAAATTCTAACGATTATATAATCTGTATTATTCAAACGGAGAGCTATAAATAAAAAAGCTAGCTTAAAAATGCTTTTGACAAATGAAGTTACTGCAGTTTCATCTTCAAAGTAAATTAATTTACAGGTTTTTTTACTTTCTTTTTTAAAATAAACCATGGTAGAATTTAAGAGAAAAACTTCGTATCTTTATCGTTCGTAACTTAAAATAAACCCAATACATGGATTACGGAAAAGAATTCGAAAAGTATGCTACTAAACATCACGGAATTAGTAGTGCTTATTACAATAAAATAGCAAGTAGTTTAACACCATACATCATGGAAGAACGACAATTAAACATCACCCAAATGGATGTTTTTTCGCGTTTAATGATGGACAGAATT
>JAHDDQ010000010.1 GCA_020629275.1 Tenacibaculum sp.
CTCTCTTTTGTTCTTTCTATTTTATATCTAAATTTACTAAAAGACAAACTTAAGACGTATATAAAAAATAGCGGTTTAATCGCTTAATCGAAAGAAAATGAATAAATTAGAGGTCATTGTTAAACTGAAAAATTAGTGCATAAAATCCGCTACTTTTCATATACAAGACCGTTGGGCATAATGCAAACGAACATCATAATACAAGAATGAAAACAGAGAAAATTATACAAGGTTCGCTTTTCGAAGAAGATTATTTAATTAGAACTTTGGGAAGTCTTGCAACTACCCCTGAAATTGCATTAACTGAATTAGTTGCAAATGCTTGGGATGCTGGAGCTACAATAGTTGACATTTTCATTCCTGATGAAAAAGGTCAAAATATTATCATTGAAGACAATGGAATTGGACTAACAAAAGAAGAATTTTATTCAAGGTGGATGAAACTTGGTTATAACAGAATTAAGCATCAAGGAAAAAAAGTAAAATTCCCAAAAGATGTTGATTTACAACGTTATGCCTATGGTAGAAATGGAGTTGGAAGACACGGAATGCTTTGTTTTAATGACACTTACGAAGTAATAACAAATTCAAAAGGTAAAGAATCTCATTTCATAATTTCAACAAAAAGCGAAAAAGAGCCATTTGTAATTCAGTCAGAAAGTTTTAAAGCTTCTAATAAAAACGGAACTAAATTAATTGTAGAAGTTCAAAAAAATCTACCAAAATCGGAAAATATTCTTGAAGTTATTTCAGCTAGATTTCTTCACGACCCAAAATTTAAAATTTCGATTAATAAACAAACAATTCAATTAGAAGAACATAAAGGTTTAATGTTTTCAGAAATAGTTGAAGTTGGTAAAATCAAACTTACTATTCACTTAATTGATTCTAAAAAAAGTCGAAAATCAACACTTTATCAAGGAATTGCTTTTTGGCAAAGCGGACGTTTAGTAGGAGAACCATCTTGGATTGTTGGAAAAAATATGGTATTAGACGGCAGAAATAAACACGCAAAAAGGTATTCAGTTGTCGTAGAAACGAAAGATTTAGCAGATCATATAAAAGAGGATTGGACAGGTTTTAAATATGAAAAGTCACTAGATAAGATCTTTGATAAAGTTGATGAAGTTGTACAAACTATGTTTTCTAAAATCGCACAAGAAAACATTGAAGAAACTACAAAACAAATTAAAAATGAATACAAAAAAGAATACAATGCTTTAAGTCCTTTAGGTAAATATGAATTTAATGAAGCTGTAGAAAGATTAACAATCAATAATCCAACTGCAAGACAAGATTCAATTAATTTGGCTGTAGAAACAGTTATTAATTTAGAGAAAACTAGAAGTGGTAGTGAATTAATTCAAAAGCTGTCTTTATTAACAGAAGAAGATGTTGATGGATTAAATCAATTATTAGATAAATGGTCAGTTAAAGATGCACTTACAGTACTTGATGAAATAGACAAAAGAATTTCAGTTATTGAAGCGATTCGAAAATTAGGAAATGATAAAGGTGTTGATGAGCTTCACGTTTTACACCCATTAATCGCAAGTGCCAGATGGGTATTTGGACCTGAATTCGACTCGCCAGAATATTCGTCAAATAGTCAGTTGCATACTACAGTTGAGAAAGTTTTTGGCGATAAAATTGACAAAAATGCTTTTAGAAATTATAGAAAAAGACCTGACATTGTTGTTAAGGGTAACTCTACCTTTTCAATTACTGGAACACAAGCATTTGACAATGAAAGTCAATTAAATACAACTGATAAAATTTTAATCATAGAATTAAAAAGAGGTGGTTTTAAACTTGGCAAAGGAGAAAGAAATCAAGCTGTAGATTATGTTGAGGATTTTATGAACTGTGGGACAATAATCGGAACACCACATATTAATGCTTTTGTTGTTGGAGAATCTTTTGATGGCAAAATACAACCAATCCAAACAATAAAAAATGAACATGGAGTTGAAAAAGGGAAAGTTCAAATTTGTCTTTTTTCACAAATAGTTGATTCTGCAGAAGCTAGATTATTCAATTTGAGAAAACGACTGAATGAACGTTATGAAGATGTTTCCGGAATGGAACTATATCAAAGACAATCGAAATTGGCTATTTAACAAAGCACTATGCCCAACACCGTATAAAATTAATTGCTGGTGCAAGCCTACTTACGAAAATCCTCGCGGATTTTCTATTCGGTTTGTATTTGCTAAATTAGGTGCTTAAACCACGCAACTAATCTTATACAATCACGTTAGCTGTAATCCAAAAAATATGAATAATCAGTCAAAAATAAAACAAGAACTTCAAAATAATTTTGACTCATTAATTAAGTACAGAAAAAATAGAAGACCACACGAAGCAATAATATTAGATATAACTAAAATATTGCAGAAAGTTAAAAAAGAAACTTTTCTTCCATCTTTAATGCAAATGTTGAATTCTATTCAATATAGAAATACACTAGAATCTTTTAAAAATCTTAAATCCCCACTTAAACAACTTACCTACTTATTTGACTTGTTTTTTTCAGTAGAAAGTAGTGAAACCGAACAAGCACTAAATGAAGAAGAATGGGGTAAATTAACTGAACTCCTTGATGAAGTTGAAATGACTTACTTTGGAGAAATTGGTTTTTTTAATGAAAACACAAATGATTTCCAATTAGAAAAAATAAACATATCCTTAAAAGCTTTTTTTGATTATTATACAAATGGTCAATTGCCTTATGATGAGCAAACTTTGAATAGACTTCAAACAAATTTTAAAAAATTTGACGATGAAATCTTTCAAGAATTTTATTTTAAAACAAACGATATAATTAAATTTTATATTTCATTAAATAATCTATTACAAAATAAAGCAGATAAAAGCCTTTATTTTTACCAACATCCTGAAAAATGGAAGTTGTTAACATCTAAATTTATAGAAAGAGGTTTAAATGACCCTAAAGATTGGATTAGTCAACCTGAATTATCTGATATGATAGATTTTATGACAAGACCAGGGTCTATTTTCATATTAAATCAAGAGGATTTAAAATTATTACAAATTGAAAAAGAAACATTATCAAACCTAATATCATTTCTGAAATTTGATGAGGCAGTAATAAAAAACAAAACCTTTTATTATTCGGACGACAGTGAGTATTTAAGAAGACCAATAATTCAACTAAATGAAAATGAATTACTTTTTCCAAATGGAAAATTTATTTTAGAAACATTTTATAAAAGAATTAATTTTAAACTTATAGAAAATAAAAAAGAAAAGTATTCACAGTACAAAAACAAAATGCTTGAACAAAAGACATTAGAAATTTTCAAAACTTTTTTTCCTAATGATGCTTTATTTTTCACTTCTTTCTACTTTGATAAAAGCACAAAATCAGAACAAGACTTGGTAATTTATTATAAAGGAACATTATTAATAATTGAGATAAAGGATTTTAAATTCAGGGCTCCAATGAGAAACCCGATAAGTGCTTTTGATAAAATTAGGTCGGATTTTAAAGGAGGTATACAAAAAGCTTATGAACAATGCAATAGATTAGAAGAAAAATTAAATCTACGTGAAAATTTCAAAATTTATGACTTAAAAAAATCAAAAGAACTTTTCGAATTTAGACCTAAAAACATTAAAGCTATTTATTCAATTATAGTAACTCAGCATAGATATGGCGGTATTCAAACTAATTTACAAGAATTACTTGAAAAAAAAGAAGAGGATTTATATCCTTGGTCAGTATGCGTTGATGATTTAGAGATATTTATAACGGGTTTAATAAAAATAAAAAAGAAATCTAGAGTTCATAATTTTTTAGAATATTTAGATTATCGTGAAGCGTATCACGAAAGGTTACTTTGTAGCGATGAACTTGAAATGTGTGGGTTTTACATAAATTCTCCTTCTACTTTTAAAAAACTAGCAAGTCACGATGAAACCCTTGCAACAACTATTAAAATGTCAGATATTTTTGATGCTCATTACGAATGTGGATTGGGCTTACCTAACGAAGTAAACATTAACGAAAAAAGAAAAAGGAAATTGAGAGAATATGCTAAAAATTTTGATATAACACCTATTACTGGAACTGATTTAAAAATATAAAGACTACAGCTAACAAGGGCTATAATTAATACGGGTTTTGGTGTTTAATTCAAAAGTTAGTGTATTTTTATAAAGTCCGCCAAATCTTTTGATTAGGCTTTAGAACAGAAAAAGTAAAACAAAATAAAAAGTTTTAGCTAAGTACTTAATCGGAAATTCAGTAATTTTAAACTCCGTACTAACCATAGCCAAGACGTTAGGCAACATTAAAACAGACCTTGGAAAGACAACAAGCAATAGAAGAATATTCAAAAATAAAATTGACTGAGCTTTCTCAAAAAGAAAGAGCTGAACAATTAGAGGTTATGATTTTAGAGGATTGGAGCGATATGGACGAATGGAACTCCTTGCCAAAATCAATTCTGAAAGAATTTGAATATGGAGAAGAAATCAAAAACCCTCAATCGGAGAAATACAACTCTGTCTTAATGATTTGGTTAAAATATAATCTTCAATCTGTGACCAACGAATTTCTTAGTGAGAAACTGAATATTGACACAATTATTGGAGAACCAGTAGAATTAGAATCTTGCCCTTGTTGTGGCTATAGGACAATTGGAGAGCGCGGGAATTATGACATCTGTAAAGTATGTTGGTGGGAAGATGATGGACAGGATAATCAACATTCTGAACAAGTAATGGGTGGACCGAATTACGGAATAAGTTTAGTTATGGGCAGATATAATTACTTGGTTTACGGACTATATGACCCAAAACGAACGGACTTAATGGAAAAGAAAGCAGAAGAAAGAGAATATAAAAGAGGGCGAATATTTGAAATTATTGAGAATGAGTATCTCGTTGAAAAAGAAACTGATTGGAAATGGAAAATAACGATTGCCTAACAATGATTATAATTAATAAGGGTTTTGGTACTTAACCCAAATTTTAGTGGTTTTAAACTAAGTCCGCCAAATCTTTTGATTTGGCTTTATAACAAAAAAAGATAAAACAAAATAAAAAGTTTTGGCTAAGTACTTAATCGAAAATTCACTACTTTTAATTGCCGCACTAACCATAGCCGAGACGTTAGCTGCAACCTAAAAAACGATATGACACATTTAATTAAGAAAGTATTCATACTGATTTTAACTTTGACAGTTGTTTCTTGTAATGGACAGAATAGAAAACAGAACGAGAAAGATATATCAAGCCAAATAATGGAAAATGATAGTATTGTTAAAATTCCACTTCCTGAAAAAGGATTTTATTGCGGATTAACGGATAGTAAAGGGAACTTATGGTTTGGAAGCAGAGGAAACGGAGTTTTTAAGTACGATGGCGAATCAGTTAAAAACTACACAACAGATAATGGACTATGCGAAAATGATATATCCTGCATTGTTCAAGATAGCGAAGGTAATCTATGGTTTGGTACAACAAGTGGAGTTTGCAAATTTGATGGACAAACATTTTCACATTTAGACATTCCAAAACAAAGCAATCCCAGCAATTGGCTTGATAAAATGTACCCAATTATAAATCCAAATCAGGTAATGTCAATTTTAGAAGATTCAAAAGGAAATTTTTGGTTCGGAACTAATGGTCAAGGGGTTTATAAATATGATGGAAAATCATTTACCCAGCATTTATCAAATATTGGTAAGGTATACGAAGATAACTTACAACATAATATTGTTTTGAGCATTGTTGAAGACTTTAAAGGAAACATTTGGTTTACGTCTTTAAGTCACGGTGGCGTAAGCGTTTTTGATGGAGAAAAATTCACTCATTACATTAATGAATTGAGTGATGATTTTATAAGAGTTGCATTTTGTGACAGAAAAGGAAATATTTGGATTGGCACACACGGAAATCTGGATGGTGGACTTGACAAATATGATGGTGAAAAATTTACTTCTTATCATAAAACTAAAGATGGGTTTGAGAATAATAATGTTCGTTGGATATATCAAGACAAGTTGGGTAAATTTTGGTTAGGCAGTGGAATAACAGAATTAACAACTTTTGATGGAAATCATTTCAAGGCTTTCAAAAATGAAACCGGAAAAACTTTCGGGAGAATTATATTTGTTATAGGAGATTCAAAAGATAATATTTGGTTTGGAAACAAGAATGGACTTTGGAAGTTTAACGGTAAAAAAGTAATTGAAATGACCACTTCATAAACGAAAAGGCAACAGCTAACATGGTGTATAAAAAATAACTGCATTATCTATAAATTAAAAATTATAACTAATTTTAAATCATGAAAATTAAATGAAAAATTGCTACTAAAATTATCGCAACTTTTCATATATAAATACGTTGGCAACAAGCAGAAAAAACATCGATATGAAAGCAATATTTAGAATTCTAATTATAGGAATAGTTCTAATTTCCTGTAATGGAAAGAAGAAAAAAAATGAAGTTAAGGGAACTAAAATAAAAGTTGACAAACAGTTGACGGAAAGTATTTCAAACTTAATAGACAGTCTTTATATTGTTGACCAAAAAATTCAATCTGATTTAACTCAATCTGCTAAAAAAGGAGAAGATGATAAAATGAAAGAATTATTTTTTGAACAGAAGAAGATTTTCGAAAGACACATTCCGATTTTAAAAGATATTTTTAATAAAATTGGTTACCCAACTATTGAACTTGTAGGAAAAGAAAATTCAAGCAAATATTTCACTTTAGTTCAGCACTCTGACTCTGATACAAATTTTCAGGAGGATATGTTAAAAGAAATAACAAGAGAAGTTAAAAAAGGAAATGTTAGCGGAAAGAATTTTGCATTTCTAACAGATAGAGTTCAACTTGCACTTGAAAAACCACAAATCTATGGAACACAATTAAATTATAATACGAACATTGGACAAGCATACCCCAAAAACCTTCTGGACAGTATTAATGTGAATAAAAGAAGAAATGAAGTTGGACTTGAATCAATTGAAGAATATTTAAATCAAGTTACTAAAATACACTTTCAAATGAATAGAGCTCACTATGAAAAAATCGGAATTACGAAACCCAAATTATATAATGTTGAATAAAGCCAGCTGCCAACAACGTATATAATTTAGTGCTTAAGTCACGCAACTAATCTTATACAATCACGTTAGGCAAAATGAAAAAGGAAATAAAAAAAACACTTTTCATATTATTTTTAATTGCAATAAATTTAACTAGTTGCAAAGATTCTGGAATGAAAAAATATATTCCAAAAAATTTAAATAAAGCTCTTATTCAAATTGACTTTAATGTTTCTGACTCTCTTAAATTAGAAATTAAGAAAAAAACTGAGGATGATTTTACTAATGAATCTCATTTTGGACTTGGAATGAAAATGCGAAATAACTGGAATCTATGGAAAGGTTCTAATTTATAAGAATACTTTAATAGTATTGACATTTTTCATCCCGATGATATGTCTGCAATTATCCTAACAAGCTATTATAGAAAACTGAATAATCTTGATTTAAAGTTAGACAAACAAGTCAATTATTATAAAGAATATTGCGAAATTGTTAAGTTGGTTGAGCTTCCTAAAAAATCTGAACATCCTGAACCTAATTTAGAATTTAAAATTGCAGGAGTTTATGGTCATTTTACTGAAAACAAAACAAGCGCAACTGTTTATCTTCAGAAAAATTCTAGAACTGAATATTTTTTGGATTTATGATTATTATTATGGTTGGAAAAGAGTTAATTTAGAGCTAAAAGAAAGACTTCAAAACAAACGCTTTACAACAATGGCTATAATTATACGGGTTTTGGTGTTTGATCCAAAAGTTAGTGTATTTTTATAAAGTCCGCCAAATTTAAAAATTTGGGTTTTTAAGATTGATAGTTTAAAACAAAATATAAAAATTCAGCCCTGTGTTAATCCGAAAAGTTAGTGTATTTATGCACGCTACGTTTCATACATAAATGCGTTGGCTACAATTAAAACAAGAAAATAATCATGAGTTTTTTTAAGAAAATATTTGGTTCTAAAAACAAACAAGAAATTGAACAAAGAACTAGAAATGAAGACAATTTAGAACCTTTTAAAAAAGTGCCTTGGATGACAGATTTAAGACTTAAAAACATATCTATTTGTCTTGATGCTGGATTTAGACCAGCAAGTTCTTTACCAACCGAATTTGAAAGACAAATACGTCCAACTATTGAAATTGCCCAAAGACTAAATGCCATAAAAGCACTTACGCTTTGGTTAATGATTCCTGAAGAAAATTTAGAAACCGATAAAATTTTGAATTTCATTGATAAGAATGAACTTAAAAATTTTATGAATGAAGAAGAAAAAGAAATTTTAAACACATCTAGAGATGATGAACAAGCAAGAAATTCTATTGGTTGGAAATTTGAGAATGCTTGGTCGCTAGCTTGGTATTTCGGATATAAAGAACCTGAAATTTCTGGTAAAATGATGTCTGGAGAACAAATGCAAGATATTTTACAAGCTTTTAGTTGTCCTTTAGATGAAGATGTTAAGAACTGGATAAAAGATAAACAGACTCTTTCAGAAAGCGAACTATTAGAAAAAGAAGATTTGTTTTATTGTTTACATAATGCAGTCAGAAGCGCTCAATTAGGTAGAGAAACAGTCCCTAATGGTTTTGACCCAATGGGAAATGGTGGAGTAATTCACGAGAGAAGACATTCTCTAACTTGGATGTTATCTAAAGGAATAAATTGGGAAGAAACAGACTTAAGTACATAAAAAAACTATAGCCAACACGGTGTATAAAATATAGCTAATAAGTGTTTAACCGAAAACGTTAGTTCTATTTGCGAAGACCGACAAATTTTTAATTTGGCTTTTAAAACTTGATACGTTAAAAACAAAATATAAAAACCCAGCTCTATGTTAATCCGAAAAGCTAGTGTCTTTTTGTACAATACGTTACATACACAAAACCAAGAGCCATAATTTAAAAAATGACGATATTAACAGAAAATCAAGTAACTGAACTTTGTGGTTTTATAGGAAATCGAATAGAAAAAATAGGTTGTGATCACTCGTTGAAATACACTTTTGAATGGGCTGAAAAAAACGGAATTGATAAGTCTGACTTAATTGACGTTTTGGAGTCGAACGGTGGATTTTGTGATTGCGAAGTAATATTTAATTCACCTGAAGGTTGTGATTTAGAATTAGAGTCAAACAACAAAAAAATGGACTTTAAAAATCCTTTCAAAATACCGTTGAGCTTTCAACAGACCGAAAATAAAGTTTATACAAAAGCATTATTTTCGAGTTCTGAATATGACCATAATAATTACACAAAAAACGGAGAATTATTAATTCCAGCACCATTTGGATTTAAACCAAAAAAGAGAATTAGGAAAAGTGTACACTTCTTTAATGGAACTGAATCAGAATTGCCTACTGAAATTGGAATTGTAAAAGAAATAGAACCAATTAATGGAAAAGAGTTTGCGAAAAAAATTCGTGATTTAAAATTAAATTCTCTTTCAAGGTTTTCAGAAAGAGATGCTGAATATTACTTTTCAAGAATTGAAAAAATCGCCATTGGAAAACCAATGGGAACGCATTTTATGGAAAGAACAGGAATTGGCGGAACGAAAGTTGAATTAAAAGTGCATAAAGTAATATTTAGGAAATAAAAAACTATGGCTAACTTAAGCCGTATATAATTTATTCCTGTCCTAACCTATTTACGGAATTAGTTGCTTGAAACACGTAACGAACCATACACGAGACCGTTGTAAGCAATACATCACATCAGAATCTTATTAATTCCTCAAGCTAACGAGGGTAAAAGAAACTGAAAATATAATTAACCGAATATTATAAAGTAGTATTAATTAAAACTTAAAACAAAAAAACTAACATTATATTTCTATGGAAATTTACAATTTAAATGACGGTTTATCAAGACTAGATGTAATAGAAAGAGACATACTTAATTGGGACTTAACTAAACTAAATGGATTTGGAAGAGAACAAAGACATGATAAATTTTCACTTTTTGAAGTTAACTTTCAAAAATCTGATGATAATAAAAGTAAAATGATTTGGAATGTGCCTGATTCTTTGTTTCCTATTGAAATAAAAGAATATATTATAAATGATTTAATTGATGCTTCAAACTCTATTCTAACATATGTAAGAATGTTAAAAGGAAAAGATATAAATCTTTCGATTGAAATAGTGAATGCTGGTTTTCATATATATAGCGGTCAAGGATATATAAATCATATTGCATTAAAAACGGCTTTTATAGATGCATTTGATAAAAACACAGATGCTCAATTAAGATTTCAAGGATATATTGAGAAATATGGTGATATTGAAGAATTTAAAAAAAAGATTGAATCTGCGAACGAACAGTTTGTTACCAGAAAAAACAAGGAGAAAATAGAAAAACAATTATACTATGAAAGAATAAATAAAGAGTACGAAGAAAAGAAAAAAGAAATAAAACCTGAAAGAAAATGGTGGAAAATATGGAAATAGAAAACCGTTTACAACAAAAGTTATAATTAATACGAGTTTTAGTCTTTAATCCAAAGTTTAGTGTATTTCTATGAAATCCGCCAAATCAAAAGTTTTGGCTAAAATTAAATGATAATTTAAACCTTTACTAACTACAGCCGAGACATTAGTTGACGTATGAAAAATATTCTTACACTAATAATCATATTTGTCTCAACCACAAGTTTTGGGCAAAATATTGAAGAAAAAAAAATTGTGGAAAACAAAAGGAGTTTATGACTCTTTAGGAAACTTTATGAAACGTTCAAAAATTCAAAGTTTCCCCTTTAGCTCTAAATCAAACCAGTTTTACAGATTAAGAACACAAGACAAATTAAATATAGAAACTGGAAAAAACTAAAGTATTCGTTTACAGAGATCCTTTAAATCTGAAATCTTCAGGTACTAAAATTTATAAATTAGATAACAAAGAAATTCTAACTTTACATTCTAATGATTCTTTGACGATAAAATTTAATGGATATACTTTACCTTGCGTAAAAATAGATCAGAAATAAAATTGATTTAGAAAACCTTAAATCTGAACTGCAAAAAGAACAATTAATTGAATCTGTGTAGGAAGTTAAAGAATATCAATTTAGATAAAAAATGGGCTTGTTAAAGTAAAACCTCTAAAAAGAGATTCAGAGTGAGAATCTGAACGTAAAATAATAGACTTCAATGGTTTTATAATAGTTCAAGGTATTGTATCAGCACCCAAGCTGATAACAAAACTTAAAAAGGAAAAATACGTTTTATAAAAATTGACTATCGATTTAAAAACAAAAATAGTGAATTAAATAAAATACGTTAGCTAATATAAACCATATATAATTCATTGCCAGTGTCTACCGTTTAAAAAAACTCAAGTGGATTTTATTTTCTAAATTACATACTTAACCATACAACAAGAACCTATAACTAATGATGAATAATATTAGAATTCTTTTACTTTTCCTTATAACCTTAAGCTGCACTAAAACAAAAAAAGATAAGAATCAATATATAGCTGGCATAGAAAAAGACGAACGTCTAACTAATATTTACTTTAACCTTTATATTACAGATAACAATTATTCTGAAAACTTAATTCGAACAAGTCTACGAGCTTTAGATAATGGAAAAATGAATAGTAAAAACACCTTTTTGTTAAATAACAAACCTTTCCAAATAGTAACTAGAAAAAGTAATTATTATATCTCCTATTCAGAATATGTACTTAATGAGTCTAGAAAAGATAAAGATTATTTGTTTGAAGTGATTTTAGCAGATAGCTCAAGACATACATTAGCATATATAAAACCAAGAAGTGATTATAAGGATTTAAACTATATGGTTCCAGAACATTTCTCTTATAATACAAATCTAGAGCTAAAATGGGAAAACATTTATGTACCTACTAATTTAGAAGTTCAAAAAGATATATATGAAACAATTTATGAACGAAAATATCCAGATGCTCCTTATCGAAATACTCACTTTAAAAATCATGAGTATAGTTACAAAATAACCGATAAAAATGGAAGTTACACTATAAATAAATCCGCGTTAAAAGATTCGTTAGAGGTTACTGTTAGAGTTAAAGCAATTTTTGAGCATAGAGAAAAAGGTAAACTGAATCCAAATTTACGGAACAACAACTGTCATTTAACTTATATAAATAGAGTCAAAAAAATGTCTACGCTCAAAGAATAACACCATTTTAAGACAACCATAGTCAATGTATAAAAGCCTAAATAAACTACTCGGAACAACCTAAAAAACATAGGAAATATATGTAAAACCGAAAAGATTATGCATATTAAACAGGTTTGATAAATATAAAATTTGACTTAATACCAATCTGAAATGAAAAGTTACTTTAAATATACAGACGAAGATTCTATTGACTGCTTTTTAGAGTTGGATGAAGAATGCTATTGTGAAAGAGCCATTTATAAAACAGAAAACAATTTAATCAACACCTATTTAACAATTGAAAAAGGACCCTATTCTTTGCCAGAAGGAAACTTAAAAGACGCTTTAGAATTTATGAATTTGAGTTCAAAAGAAGAGTTTGACACTTTATGGAAAAAATCAATGATGGAATTTGAATCAGATTGGAATGAATTGAAAATGAAATATAAAATCGGAGAAAAAGTTAAATCCCGAATTTTGTGTTTTTATCCAGCAGGAATTATCTCAAATTTTGGAGAGAAGTTTAATGCTATATCTGACTACAAAACTTGTAGAGAGAAATTTGGTAAAAAGAGAATGTACCCGAACAACGAAATGGAATTAACTATCTCAAAATTTGATAACACTAATAAAATTGTTGAACTAAAAACATAAGAGGTTAGAAAATAATGAACGACTTAATGAAAACTCGAAAGCAAGACTATTTAAGCCTTTTGATTACGAGGAGAATTATGATTTTGGATATGGTTGGTACATCGTAAAATTAAACAATGAATTATCTTATGATTTTACTGGCAGTAAGTCAACTGGCTATAGAATTTTTCCAAATAAAAAGATGTCTATACTATTTCTTACTAATAGTACCAAAAGAAGAATGAGTATTGACAAACGAATTAATCGAATTTCAGAAATAGTAGCGTCTTTTTTCATCGGTAAAAACAAAAAACCCCTATTAATACAACTTTAATTATTTTCTTTTGCTATATAAAAACACACCTTCATAAAACCTATGCATTAGTATCTCAGTAATAATTCATAAAAACTTCTTTTAACTATTTAAAAATCTGAATAAAAGATAATTGACTTCATTTTTAATTTCTTATTTTATGGTAACTTTTTTATTCTAAAAAAGGATCATAACTTTTAATTCAAAACAGTAAACTATGTTAACAATAAAAAAGAAACTACTCCTTTTAGTTATTTTAACAGGATTAATAAGTAGTATCAGCTGTAGAACTTTATTGGCTCCTGAATACGATAAAGCAATTGTTGAAACAATTTCAATGGTAAGCGAAAAAACAATGAGCCTATTCGCTAAAGTTTCAGAAGGAACGTCAAATCGTAATTTTTCAGAGCGAGAAGAAGAATATAACAATTTAATTGGAGCATATGATGCTTTAAAAATTAAAGCCAAAGCTCGTCCAATCCCCAAAAATACCGCAACAAAGAAAATAAATGAACTTCTAGGAACTAGAGGAAACGCACTCTCTGGAGACTATCCTAGTGCTTTTGCATTTGAAAAAATTGCTAATACACTTAGAAAAATGAAAGAGAAAGACCGCTCTTCTGGTATAAAACCAACAGCAATAGCTGCGTTTAAGGGTCAAGTAGAGATATTTCTTGATCAAGCATTAACCTATGAAAGTTTTTTAAAACGATAATATTATGAATGATAACGTATTGGAAATAATAAATGATATAAAAGAAGTCGCTACCAATATTCTACAAAAAGATATTTCTACTGTGAGAGGTTTTAGTGAAAGACAAGTCGAAGCAATTGCAAAACAAACAATTATTATTCAAAAAGGTGTTTTAAATGGTGATATTGATGAGGATTTAAAAGAATTCTTCTTAGATGGATTAGAAGCAATGGCACTCAACTTTGTAAATACTTTAAAAGGAATTTTATTGGTAACGGTAGAAAAAATTTGGAATGCAATTGTTGATCGTTTATTAAGTGTCATCGATTCTATAACCTAAAAACTGGCTACTATTTATCTTAAGCTTTTACTAAGTTTAAAAAAATCAAATGAACTAACTAAGAGGCTAATAATACTTTTCTCACCCTATTTAAAGAGATATATAAGTGTTTTAATGAAAAAGTAATAAACTTTTAAGCATATATTGTAATTACACCCAACATAGGAAAAGTTATTATATCAAGCTTTTTAATTAATTTTATGGTTTAAAGTATTAGTAAGGCACAATTCATTATGAAAAAAAACATTGGAGTAGTTCTATTTTTATCATTTATCATTTTTGGTTGTAAACTAAACAAAGAAAAAACAAACAATCAAGAAGAAACCAAAACTCCTTTTCAAAATAAAGAAGTACAAACTACCAAAAGTGAACTAGACACTTCACCCTCGGAGGTTAAAGAAAAAGATACAGCTAACTCTCAAGATACTATCCATCAAGATAAAAAAGTTGACCATTACATTTGTTTCACGGAGAATAAGAATAAAAATTTAGTGATTTGGATGAGTTTTAACGCTAATAATAAAGCACTTCAAGTTAAGTATAAAGGTCAAAAAGAAGCCATAAACCTTCAATTTGTAAAAAAAGAAGTACAAACTCCTGGGTATCCTGCAATGAATTTTTATTACAATGAAATTTATGAAGGCAAAGTTAATGGGCAATATATACATACACATTCTGGTACGTGGGATTATGTAGAATACATTCGTAAAGACCGTAAAAAATTCAATTTTACCATAAATCATAATGCAACACCTTATGGAAAAACTCCTTGTTTTGATGAGCATAATAAACCTTCAAGTTTGTCATTACAAACTTCATCAAAGATATCGCTAGACTCTGAAGCCTGTGGAAAAATACGTTTTGCATTAAAAAAGAGTGATTTGTCAGAATTCAAAGCGATTATTGTTAGCGCAACTAATGGTGAAGCGATGGTAATGATTAACAATAAAAAAATTCTTTTTAAGAACGGTAAAGAAACTACTAAAAATCAAAAAATAAGAACATACGAAAACGAAGCTTATCAGTTGGTTTTAAAATTTACCAGTTTGGTAAACAACTCTGGTTTACAAGATCACATAGGATCGATTATGATTAGGAAAAAAGATGCTGCAACTGAGGTTAATTATAATGTGGTTGGTGCTGGTGGATGTTAAGTGAAATGTCTCTACCAATCAACTCATATAACAGTCAAAAAAAGTATAAACATTTTAGACATGCCGTTATAATTTCAAAAGTTAAGATTGTATTTGTAAATCAACCAACTCTTTTATAAATGGGTAGGATATGTAAATGTATATTCCCAGAACTGCTGTCACAACCAACATCGTCAAAAAAAAGATGATGACTGTTGTTATAAGCACTAAAAACAGAGAAATAATAACCAAACCCCACTTTCTCATAGTTTCTTAATCTTGATGATAATTTGCTTTTATACTATTTAATATTCATCCTTTTTATACTCAAAAAGCCCAATATCGAAAATATCAGAAAGTAAAAAACACTTAAAATAGAAACTTTAGGAAACCATAAAACAATACTGGCCTCTTCGTTTCTAATTGGAAGTAAACTCAACATGTTGTATGTATATGGAAAATACAACGACTCTTTTGCTTTGTAAACTATAAGTCCGGTAATCACTAAAACCATTCCTATACCAAGCGGAATTATAAAGTTTTTGATTCTGAAACTTAATAAAAACTGTAATCCCAGTATCCCCAATACAGCAATAAAAGACCTAAACAATAACTGTAGTGGTTTCTGATAGTTAGGAAAGTAACTTAGAAAATTTAATTCTTCATGTATGAGTCCAACTATTCCACCAACCATTAACATCGCTAAGAAAAATAACATATACGTAAGTAATATAAGACCTATAGAAACAAATAATTTTCCAAAATAAATACTCCATTTTGGAACAGGTAGTGAAAATAAATGTTTCATAGCAGATGATTTATGTTCAACTTGTACGATAAGACTAGTGATAAGTATAATGAAAAAAGGAATCAAAAAAGGCGCTGCACTCATAATTTGATCAACCATAAACTTTTCCCAAGGATTAACACCCGAAGCGGGGATTAATGATTTATACTTCAAAAAGTAGTACAAAAAGAAAATTGCTGGGATAAACAATGCACTAATAATTGATAACCAAAACGCAAAAGTGTTTTTTAATTTCAAAATTTCATTTTTGATACTCATCTGTAAATAATATAATGCTTTCATCTTACTACTACTGTTCAGTTAATGATAAAAATAATTCCTCAAGATTGTTTTTAATAGTTACTTGATATATAGCTATTTCTTCCTTTCTAATAGTATCAATCAAAACTGGAATTTCTTCTTTACTATTAAGAGTTACATTGACAAATGAGTCGTCAATAATCTTAGTCTTATCGAAAAATGGACTAATAGTGCGATTCAATAATTCAGAATTACTAGTTTCAACTTCAATGATCATATTTTCGTTCTGAGATTCTCGAAACGCATCTACAGTATTTTGAAATAACATTTTTCCTTCTCTTATGATTCCTACATGGCTACAGGTCTTTTCTATTTCACTTAACAAATGACTAGAAATAAATATAGTAGTACCAAATTCTTTATTAAGCGATTTAATTAATGATCTCATTTCGATAATTCCTTTAGGATCTAAACCATTCGTAGGTTCATCCAGAATTAAAATTTCTGGTTCGCTCAATAATGAAATTGCAAGACCCAGCCGTTGCTTCATTCCAAGAGAATATTTTTTTACCTTTTTGAATTTTGCATACGTAAGGTTAACGATCTCTAAAACCTCTTCAATTCTATTTTGATTAACTTTTCTATACCTAGCTGCTATTCTTAAGTTGTCAAAACCGCTTAAATGATTGTATAAAGAAGGGTTTTCAATAAGCGCTGCTATTTTAGAAAGACTCTCAAGCCTATTATTTTTTAAAGAATTTCCAAAAAGAGTTACTGTTCCTGATTTCTTTTTCAAGAGCCCTAACAAAAGCCTGATTGTAGTTGTTTTTCCAGAACCATTTGGACCTAAAAATCCATAAATACTTCCTCTGGGAACTTGTAAATTTAAATTCTCTATATCATGAGTTAATTTTGAATAGGAAAAATTTAAATCTTGTGTTTCAATAATGTATTCATTCATAATATAGATTGCTTAGTTTCCAGACGATTCATTTTTAAACATGTTACAAATAAGAAAAATAAAGTCGATAGCTTACCATTAAATTGTAAATGAAATATGATAATGGTTAACTAAAAAACTTTCTAGGAGTTGTACATTAAAGCTGTCATTGCAAGACAGAACACATTTCTTAAATTTCACTATATTTAATAGCACATTTTTTAGCCTTACCACTTCTTTAAATACATATGAATAATGAAAATAACATTACTTAGTATTCCTGTAAGAGATCAAGAAAAGGCCCTACTATTTTATACTGAAAAATTAGGCTTTATTGTAAAAAAAAGACCAGCCTTTGGAAGGAGGAAATAGGTGGTTAACTTTGGTTTCAAAAGAAGCACAATATGGACCAGAATTATTGTTAGAACCTGCGCCTAACCATTTTGAGCCTTGTAAAGTTTTTCAAGAAGCATTAATAAATGCAGGTATTCCTTACACACAATTTGATGTTAAAAGTGTAGATGATGAATATAAAAGGTTGGTAAAACTTGGTGTTGAGTTTAGTGTACAACCAACCGAAATGGGAACTGTTAAGTTTGCTATACTAAATGATACTTGTGGAAATTACATTCAAATTGTTGAACATCTAACCTATAAATAAAGGAAGAATGCAAGAAAATTATATGCAAAGTGTTAAAGCTCAGTTTGAATACTATAAAATTCTAGGGGAGAGAACCTTTGAACAACTGAATGAAAAAGACTTATTTAATCACCATAACGAGGCAAGTAACTCTATAGCAATAATCGTAAATCACATACAGGGAAATATGAAATCACGCTGGACAGATTTTCTGACTTCTGATGGTGAAAAAGAATGGAGGAATCGTGATTTAGAATTCGAAGAAATTATAAAAACAAAAGAAGAACTAATTACAAAATGGAATGAAGGTTGGGAGTGTTTGTTTACGGCTTTAGCTACTGTTAATGAAAATAACTTCAACACAGACATCCATATTCGTAATCAAAAACATACTATCGTAGAGGCTGTAAACCGACAAATGATGCACTATGCATATCACATTGGACAAATTGTATTTATAGGAAGAATGATTAAAAATAATGAATGGGCTAGTCTTTCTGTTCCTAAGGGAAAATCAGATGCATTTAACAGTCAGAAGTTTTCAAAAGGAAAACATAAAGGTCATTTTACAGATGATTTTAAATAGAAATATTATTTGCTAAACTAGCCTTACACACTAATTCTTTTATCTTTTTCAAAATTCCTTTTTCGTAATTTCAACACTAAGAATTTATCTAGTAAATTAGTTTCCAATAAATAAATAATTATGAAATCAAAGATTGCTATTCTAATAACCTTAACTATTGTAACTTTCGCCTGCGATAAAAAGAAAAATCAAACTGAAGTAGTAGATAATAATTCCATCGAAACTCCTAAAGCCCTTGAGGACAACGACGCGATGTATAGCTTAAGTAAATTTTCTAGTAGATATGATTCAAATATTATAGAGAAACTATACGAAGAAGCCTTAGATAAGAATGAAAACTTAAAAATTCTACACAATAAAGTTGACCTAATAAGTAGCGATAGTCTTAATTTAAAAACTAAACCTTATAGAAAGTATTCAAAAATTAATAATACATACTGGCAAAATGTTTATTCATATTCCAAAAGTATTAATGATTCAACGACAAGAAAACTAATTATTGACGTTTTTGAAAAATTAGAAAAAAAACTATAAGAAAAAGATTTCTAAGCATGAACTAAAGATGAATGAATTGGATAAAAGAGCGTCATTATTAAGCGATCAAGTTATATTAATGAAATTAATCTTGACACAATCTATGATATCTAATTACCAGAGAAATGAACTGCCTGAAATAAAACCCTTAGAATCAATGATTAAGAATTACGATGATCTTATTGAACAGACCAAAGAATATACTCAAATTAAAAAGTAATTATTTGTTTCTCAAGGTGGCTTGAAATCATCTCTACTTAATCAAAAAGTAAATAATTACCAGAAAATAGTAAAAAAGATTAAACAGAAATATGACGCAAGAACTATATCAAAAAGCAATTAAGTTTGCTGGAGAAAAACATAGTGAACAAAAGGTGCCGGGAACAAATTCCAACTACCTTTTACACCTTTCAAACGTAGCTATGGAAGTATTAATCGCTCATAGTTTTGATGATGTTTTCGACATTAATTTTGCAGTTCAAATTGCTTTATTACACGATACAATAGAGGATACAAATACTACTTTTGAAGATATAAAAAGTAATTTTGGAATAGCAATAGCTGAAGCAGTACAAGCATTAAGTAAAGATGAAACGCTTCAATCAAAACGTGAAAAAATGGTGGATAGCCTAACACGTATTAATAAATTAGCTAAAGAAGTGGCTATTGTTAAATTAGCAGATCGAATAACAAACCTGCAAACGCCTCCCAGACATTGGAATAAAAGCAAGGTGATTAGCTATTGTGAAGAAGCCAAACTCATTTCTTCTATTTTAAACGGTAAAAATGAGTATTTGAATAAAAGGCTTTCTTTAAAAATTACGGCGTACGAAAAAGCAATTCAAACTTTAAACAGTTAATAATCAATTTACATCAAAAAAAGAAAATATGTCAATGTGGGAAATAGATGTACTTTTAAAAAAAAGTATTGAATTTGTTAAAGACTCAAACCTTGATAATCATACGAAAAAAAATATTTTGTGGAATTTAGAAAGTATTCCAACATTGTACGAATTTGACGCAGGAAATTTTAAAAAAACAGAATTAGACAAGGATTTTAAATATCAAAAACTAACTATTTATAAAATTGCTGAGATAATTACTATAACATCAAATAAAATAGGAATCAAAGATTTAACGTACGATTGGTCTGCTTTTTTACTAAATTTCTGGCAAGAATATTTTTCAGACTCTTTCAAACTAGAGGATGTAAAATCTACTTATCTACTTAAAATGAAAGAAAAATTCATTGCTTTAAATTTTGAAACATACCAACCAATTCACACTACATTAACTATATATAAAAATGGAAACGAATGGTTTAGTTCAGAACAAAATGAGCTAATTAAATGGTATTGTGGCTAAAATTATGAAAAAAGTAGTTATGGAGATTAATCGATAAAAAACAAAAGTGAATGATCAAAAATCTGCTATATTCACAAAAACTTGTGTAATGACGATAAAAAAACTCAAAGTTCTTCTTTTATTCTTCTCAGGCATTTTATACTCTTGCTCTCAAAATAATTTTGAAGAGGTAAAGAATATTTCTGAAATAGAGTATACTACCACAAGTAGTACTCAAGAGAAATATACTTTTTTAAATACTGAAACCAATCAAAAGGTATCGATACTCCATCACTTACAACAAACAGGTTTTCATTTTTATAATAGCTTACAATTTAAAAATGAAAATACTGGTGTACTCGTTGGCGGAACGGGGCTTAGAACGAGAATTACAACAGATGGCGGAAAAACGTGGAAAGAACATAGTTTTTCTAGGTTTGCAAATTCTTTTCATTCTGTTGCTTTTTCTGGTAAGGCACTCTACATAGTTGGTGAAAGTAAGTATATTTTCAAAAGTATAGATCTTGGTGAGAGTTGGGTAGTCTTTAATACGGAACAGTTCTTCAAAGAGAAAAGTTTTATATCACAATTCAAGTACTATAAAATTCACTTTTTTAATGATAAAACTGGCTTTATAACTGGAGATTATAATGGCAAACCTATTATATTAAAAACTACAGATGGTGGTGAAAATTGGAATATTAATAGTCTTAAAGGACTTGATAGTGAACGAGCTATTATTACAGATTTTAAAATAGTAGCAGAAAAAGAGATTATAGCGGTTACACAATATGGTGAATGTTACAAAAGTATTAACCAAGGTACTGACTGGAGGTTATTGTATACTAGCGAAAATGAAAACGAAAATCTAAATTCAATTGATTTTAAAAATTCAAACACTGGTTATATAGGTGGTTTAAATGGTAAATTATTATGTACAGTTGATGGTGGAAAAACTTGGAATACAATAGTTCTACCAAAAGTTTCTAGTAAAAGCAATGTAAGTGATATTTTATATGTAAAAAATCAAGTAATAATAACAACTGCTATAGGGTTTAATGATAAAGAGAGAAAGTCGTTTGTTTATTCTTTAGATGAAAAAGAAAATACTGTCCAACCTTTTTTAACCAAAAAAGATAGTGCTGTATTTTTTGCAGGAAACTCCTATGGGCTTACGCTTCTAAATAATCAATTATATATTTTAGATAGAAATAACTTATATAAAACACTTGTAAAAGCTAAAAAATAAAGAGCAACATTTATAACCGATGAATTCGCTGTACAGTTTCAATCTTCCTTCAGAAAACGATGTTATAAAAAGGAATCGTACCATTACTACTTATTATGCACAATTGTACAAAGAAGAACCTGTACTTTATAAATGGGCCGGAATGGCTGCTTTCGCTTCATACCATATTGGAGAGAAATTAAAAATATGGAACTGGGAATCTAAAAAAATTAAACCCTTTTCCGAAACTTGTAAAAAAAAGAATAAAACAATAGAAGACGACTTTCAAGTTATTAGAATAATAAACAACAAAATTTTTTTAGAAATAGGTACCGCTCTTTTAACCTTTAGTCAGTTAGACTATAAAGTTTTTAAAGATCAACTAATTAAAAATCAAAAAGACGAATTAATTATTAATGCTTTTGATAAACTTAATAAGGCAAGAATACAGCTACAAAATAACATTTCAGAAGACGATGTAAGTAGCTTAGTTTGGAATGCAAATACTGAAATTTTATGGCATGAACAGTCTAAAGTTGTTCAACCTTTATTTGATAAACTCAGCTTTGTTTTTTCAGGAACAATGTCTTTCATCGCAAGTTTCGATTATAGGGTTAATCATCAAAAAACAAACTGGAAGTTACCCTCTAGGTTTACTTTATTTATGATATTGAATGGATTCAAACTCTTAATAAAAAATGGTGTTCTACCTGATGTTACTAATCTTGAGCACCGATGGTTTTGGATATCTTCAGACGTACTAAAAAAATGGAAAACTGCAGAAATGGATCAAGAATATATGTTAGGAGAAATAAATATTTTATGTAATTTAGAGCTCAGAAAACTGGAAATTAAAAGTATATTAATTTCAAAATAAACTACTTGCCTGACCTCCTTGCTAATAGAGATTACAAAGTATTAAAAATATCCACTTTTGGATTAAACTCTTAGAGAATTTACAACAACAAAAAGTAAATGTGCGAATTCAATTTAAATCTTTTTAATCTTATTATAATAGCATCCGTATTTATAGGAATAACCTTTGGAATGCTACTCCTTTTTACAAAACGGATAAATAAAAAAGCTAATGTATTACTCGGATTGGTAACATTTATTGTTGTTTTTTGGAACATATGGGTATTAAGTTTAGATTTTCAGATAACTGATTATTTTCCCCTTTTTTATATAATCCCTTTAAATTATTCGTTAGCTCTTGGACCATTATTATATTTATATGTTAAGAAAATAACAAACTCTAATTATCAAATCTCTAAAAAAGATTACGTTCATTTTTTACCATTATTATTATTAGAACTTACTACACATATTACCATAAGTTACGAGGCTTTTATAAATAATACTATTGCAATTGAAACCAATGCTTATTTTACATTAATGCCCATAGTTCAATTGTGCGCAATCATCTCTGTTGTAACCTACTCTTTATATGCACTAAAAGCAATTAAGGCTTATCATGCTTGGCTAAAAATGAATTATAGTAATAATGATGCATACAGTTTAAAATGGTTATACCGATTAATTATCATATTTGCTATACTTTGGTTTTTATGGATACCCTATACAATTATTGATTATGTGTTATTCAACTTTCAATTAGGTATTAATGATTATTACCCTATTTACGTACTGTTATCTATTATCACCATTTGGATTAGTGCTGAAGCTTTTTTAAGACCAGAAGTGATTTTGCTTGAACCTGTTCAGCAAGATAATATTCATCAAGAAGTTTCTTCTGAAAAAGCTATTAAAAAACCCTCTGAAGAAATTATCAAAAAAGCTGATTGGCTAAAAGAACAAATGGAAGTAAATCTCTTTTATCTTAACTCTGAATTGACTTTAAAATCGCTATCTGATAACCTTAAAACACATCCAAACATACTTTCAAAAATAATAAACGAAGGGCTAAATAAAAACTTTTCAGATTTTGTAAATGAATATCGAGTACACGCTATTATTGAAAAATTACATAGTGAAAATTATGATCATATCACCTTATTGGGAATATCGTTTGAATGTGGTTTCAATTCAAAAACAACTTTTAATAGAGTATTCAAAAATATTATAGGCACGACTCCTTTACAGTACAAAAAATCAATAAAAAAAGATACTTTATAACTTAAAATGAGTCCCATTATATAATTTGGAGCTTTTAGTGGCAGTATTACGCCTATGTTTGTTTGACAATTTAAAATTATACTCATAACATGAACTCAAATTATTTCTTACTGCTTATTACTTTTCTAATAATGTCTTGTAAAGGCAGCACACAATCAACCTTAAAAAAATCTAAAGTAGAAGAAACTCCAAATATATACTTTTCAAAAGTTGACATTACAAAACATAAAGTTACGTCTGGCAATTACTCAAGTACTTTTAAAATGAACAAAGATGAGTTTTTGAATATTCACTTCACACTCAAAAATACACTCATTGAAAACCTCCAATTATTAGCTCCTAACTTAACGCAAGATCAATTAGTAAATAAAGGGAATTTTCAATTTACATTTTTAATTGACGGAGAAATAGTTTATGTAGAAAATTTAAATACAGGTGCTGGTACTATTCATACTAAAACAACTAAACTTGACTATTCAATTCCTTTAGTTTATCCAAAAAAAATCGATTTTTGGGGATGGTTTGTGTGGTTAAGATTTATGAAATTAGGGGGCGGTCAAGATATTCTTGTAAAAAATAGTCATTCTTTAAAAATTGAGATCAGAACGTATATAAAGAGCGAAAAGTTAAAAGTTGGTCCTATTATAGCTGAAGGAAGTACTGATGTAGCAGTTATGAAAATTCCTGTAGATGAAAACTTGATACCAGTACAAAAAATACAACCTAATAGTGGTTGGGAGCTATCTAAAGATCGTTTTGACAACAGTAAAATAGAGGCTCTGAATAGAAAGATCGCTGAGAAAAGATTTAAAAACATTAATGGAATTGTTGTTGCAAAAGAAAATAAGCTTTTAATAGAGTAATACTTTAATGGTGAACATAGAAATAGTTTACACGACTCAAGATCTGTTGGAAAATCATTCGCTTCTACAATGCTAGGAATTGCAATTAAAGAAAATTATATAAAAAATGAAGACGTCTTATTGAACGATTTTTACACGTTAAAATCATTCAAAAATTATAGTCCAAAAAAAGACTCTGTAACCTTAAAATCGCTGTTAACAATGAGCTCTGGTTTTTTAGGAGACGATACTGATATTAATAATATAGGCAATGAAGAAAATATGTATCCTACAAAGAATTGGGTGAAATTTTCACTTGATTTACCGATGCAAAACAATAAAATAATAGGAAAGGATTTTACTTATTTTACAGCTGGGGTAGTCGTTTTAGGAGATATTATCCATAAATCTGTTCCTGAAGGATTAGTTAACTATGCCGATAAAAAATTATTTACTCCTCTTAATATTACAAACTATAAATGGCAGTACACACCGCAAAAAGTTGGTAATACTGCTGGCGGAATAAGACTTAGAGCTATCGATTTTGCTAAATACGGTCAGTTGTACAAAAACAAAGGTTCTTGGAATGGTAAACAAATACTCAGCCAAGAATGGGTAGAAAAAAGTTTAGGGAAACACCTAAAACTGTCTTCTAATAATGAATATTATGGTTATTTGTTTTGGAACAAGGTTTACAACTATAATAATAAAGAATATGAAGTGTCTTTTTGTAGTGGTAACGGTGGAAACAAAATTTTCATCTTCAAAAATATTCCTTTTGTTGTTGTTATTACCTCTTCTGCGTATAACAGTCCTGATGCTCACCTTAACGTAGATAAAATAATGACCGATTATATACTACCTGCAATTCTTAAGAAAGAATAAAATAAATGGTAAATTTTGTATCGAGAATTAAGCAACTTTATTGTAAGCTAATTCTCGATACAATTTTTTAATTTGAATTTAAATGTATTGTAAATTTTCACAACCTTTATTACCAGTCTGAAATAGAATTTGTTAAGCTATTATCCTTTCTTATATTCTTTTTTGCTTCAACTACTCCTCCATTTTCATGGAAAGCTCGAACCAACGTTCTTCTTTAGTTTCTAATTCTTCAATAATTTTTTGAAGCTCTAACGATTTATCATTAATATCCTCAGGAGTAACTTCACCATTAGAAAATTGACTTTCGATCACTACCTTCTTTTTTTGTAAGTTTTCTACATCTTTTTCTAAGGTGCCAAACTCACGCTTTTCATTATAACTAAGCTTACCTTTTTGAGCTGTTTTAGTTACTTTTGGAGCCTCTTTTTCTTTTACGTTTGAATTTACTTGTTGTTTCGGCTGAGAGTCTTCATAGGTTCTAAAATCAGAATAATTCCCTGGAAAATTTTCTATCACTCCTTCACCTCTAAAAACAAATAAGGAATCTACAATTTTATCCATAAAATAACGGTCGTGAGACACTACCATTAAGTTACCTGGATAATCTAATAAAAAGTTCTCAAGAACATTTAGCGTAACTACATCCAAATCATTGGTAGGCTCATCCAATATTAAAAAATTAGGATTCTGAATTAAAACCGCACATAAATACAAACGCTTCTGCTCTCCTCCACTTAATTTCTCAACAAAATCATATTGCTTTTTCCTGTCAAATAAAAAACGTTCTAATAGTTGAGATGCTGAAATTTTTCGCCCTTTTGTTAATGGAATATATTCTCCAAATTCCTTAATAACATCGATTACTTTCTGCCCTTCTTTTACATGAATTCCTTTCTGAGTATAATACCCGAATTTTACTGTTTCTCCAACCACTACTTTTCCACCATCAATTGGTGCGGTTCCTGTTAAAATATTCAAAAAAGAAGACTTTCCTGTTCCATTTTTACCAATAATTCCAATACGTTCTCCTTTGGTAAATACATAATCAAAACCATCTAAAATAACTTTGGTGTCAAAGGATTTTTTAAGTTTATGTAATTCAACAATTTTACTTCCAAGACGTTCCATGTTAATTTCTAACTGAACTTCATGCTCATTTCGTCTTTTATGCGCTTTTTCTTTTATTGTAGAAAAATCATCAATACGAGATTTAGACTTTGTTGTACGCGCTTTTGGCTGTCGGCGCATCCATTCTAGCTCTTTTTTGAATAAGCTTTTTGCTTTTCCAAGATTTACCGCTTCTAACGCTCTTCTTTCTTCTTTATTTTGAAGATAATACGAATAATTTCCTTTGTACTTATAGAGTTTTCCTTCGTCTAATTCAATTATTTCGTTGCAAACACGCTCTAAAAAATAGCGGTCGTGCGTAACCATGAATAAGGTTATCTTTTCCTTAGCAAAAAAAGCTTCTAACCATTCTATCATTTCTAAATCTAAATGGTTAGTCGGTTCGTCTAGTATCAATAAATCTGGTTTATTAATTAAAACGATTGCTAAACCTAATCGTTTTTTTTGTCCCCCAGAGAGCTTCTCTATTTTTAAATCTAAAGTATCAAGTTTTAATTTTGATAGAATTTGCTTGTATTGTGTTTCAAAATCCCACGCATTATGTCGATCCATCAATTCGAAAGCTTTCTGGTACGCATCCGCATCGTCAGTATTCTCTAACGCTTTTTCATATTCTTTAATAACCGTAAGGATTTTATTTTCTGTTGAGAAAATAGTCTCTTCTATTGTTAAATTAGGATCGAAGTTCTGTTTTTGCGCTAAATAAGCTATATCAATTCCTTTTCTACTAACTACCTGCCCTGTATCTGGGGTATCTAGACCTGCTATAATATTTAAAATAGAAGTTTTACCAGTACCATTTTTTGCAACAAAGGCAACTTTTTGATCTTTATTAATTCCAAAAGAAATGTTTTCAAATAATACTCGTTCTCCGTAGGCTTTCGCTATATTTTCAACTGTAAGGTAATTCATTAATTTAGATTGGAATTTAATGTGAACTAATTCAAAAAACAATGGGCAAAGGTAATAATTTTAATATGCTACTAGTTCTTTTCGAGTATTATTAACTTACCGAAGTGGATCGGAAAATGATTATTAATAAAGTCTCCTAAATTTACACTCTTTTCTAATGAAAGAAATAATCTTCACGGGTTTTATTAAAAAAAGCCCTAGCAAATTGCTAGGGCTTTTTTTAATATTAACATGTTATATCATTTATAACACTAAATTACGGCTTTACTTCTTCACTAATTTTGTTACAAAAGATTTTTGACCGTCGTTAACTTCTAATATATATAAACCTGAATTTAATTTAGAAATGTCTATTCTCTCAGCCTTTAATCCTCCTGCTTGGATAGTTTGACCAATTGTATTTACAATTCTATATGACGCTAAGCTAATATTTTCTTTATTCATTCTTAATGCCACATAATCGTTTGCTGGATTAGGATAAACAGCGAAAGTAAGTGATTTTTCATTACCTAATTCTCTAACTGAACCTGAATCAGTTCTTACAGAACCAGAAGATACAATTCTAATAGAGTAATCTTCTACTTCTCCGTCAGCGAAAGTCTCGCAAGGAGTTTGAGCAGCGTTATACTTCATAGATACACGCATTCTTGTTGTACCTAATGTAGCATTTGAAGGAACATTTACAGTTGCAGATAAGTTGTTTGCACTTGAAGACGAACCAGAAACTACTTTTTCACTGTTTTCAAATGTACCGTTCTGGTTAAAATCGATCCATACAGCCCAAAACTCTGTATAAGCTGTTCCACTAAATCCTGCACTTATAGTCATTGAGTTAGAGCTTCCTCTAGCTAAAGTTCCTGTTTGAGATGTAAAGTTTCCATAACCGTTATTCGATGCTGTACTATTTCTTATACCTCCTAATTGTACATTGTCAATCCATTCAAAAGAAGAACGATTTCCTTTAGATGCACAATAGCTAACTGGCGTTGGATTACCTCCACCACCACCGCTTCCTGCAGTAGTCTTGTCAGATAACGCTAAAGCTCTTCTTGCTCCTCCAGCGTTTAAATATGAACGCATTCTGTTCTTCTGTCCTAATGTAAATAAGTTCATACAAGAGTCATCAGAATAGTCCATATAGTTTTGAACCATATCCTCAGATCCACAAGATCTATGTCCTGTAACACAACCATAGTTTGGCGCGTCAGACGTTGGAGTATCAGACACTAAATCATCAACACCACAACCACCATCACCCCAAATGTGACGTAAACCGAAATAATGCCCTACTTCGTGTGTAGTAGTTCTACCTCCATCAAAAGGAGCTCTTGCAGTTCCACTAGTACCAAAATATTGATCAGCCATTACCACTCCATCAGTTGAAGCATCTGTATCCCAAGGGAATTGAGCAAAACCTAAAATAGTAGCTGTTCCTGTAGGTGTATTTCTTATTATGTTATCAACAATCCACATATTTAAATATTCTGAAGTGTTCCATGGACTTACTCCACCTCTAGATGCTTTTTTAAGGTCATCTCCTTCTCCTAATGTTATATTCCATGTAGACTTACTTACTCTTTTTCTAGTAATACCAGTTGTAGCATTACCGTTTGGATCAACTTTAGCTAAATAAAACTCAATTTGAGAATCTGCTGCTTGCGACCATTTATTTGTTCTATCTGAATTTGTTCTTCTAAAATCAGCATTCAATACATTTATTTGAGATTGAATTTGAGCATTGCTGATATTATTTGTTGAGTTTGTATGTAATACGTGTACTACTACTGGAATCTGGATAACGTTTCCTACAATTTTACCTTGTAAGTTAGCCATTTCCGACACTTTTCTTTGCGTAAAAGCTTCCATTTCTAGCATACTATTTCTAATACTAGGGTTTTTTTCCATCTTTTGTTCAAAGATTTCTTGAGCACTACAACTACGCTTTTCTGAATGAGTAGATTTTTGTTGAGCAAATAAAGAGAAGCTAGCAAACAGCCCCATTGCCATTAAAGTAATTTTACTTTTCATTTTTTAAGGGTTTAAAAATTAAGTTAAATAGAATTAATTGATTATTTCATTAAAAAAACACAAAAAACAAAGGTTGTTTTTGTCAATTGCTCGCCGAAAGTATAATTTTGTTAACAAAAAAGCAAACAAATTGTTAATTTTAAGTTATTTTTTTTAACTATCCTTAGAAAACAATACTAGAATAGTAACCTTAAAATAAAAAAACCCAAGCTTTTAAGCTTGGGTTACTACTTGGTTTAAATAAATTGAAGGGTTTTATCTTTTAACCAATTTAGTTTTAAATGATTTTTGACCATCATTAACTTCTAATATATACACTCCTAAATTAAGTGCACTAATATTAATACTCTCATTTTGTAATGCTCCACGCTGAACAACTTGTCCTATAGTGTTTACAATTCTATATGATGCTAAGTTTACCTCCCTAGTATTCATTTGAACTTGAATAACATCAGTCGCTGGATTAGGATATGTAGCTAATACTAATGATTTTTCATTTCCTAATGTATCAAAATTACTAAACGTTGTATACGAACTTGACGTTGTTGAAGCCGTTATGTTAATTGTATAATCTTCTACCTCACCATCTGCAAAATTCTCACAAGCGGTTTGAGCTGCATTATATTTCATCGATACACGCATTCTAGTTTGACCTAAAATTGCACTTGACGGTACTGCTACCGTAGATGATAAGTTGTTTGCACTTGAAGATGAACCGTTAACAACCTGTTCAGAACTTTCAAATGTTCCGTTTTGATTAAAATCAATCCAAACAGACCAAAACTCTGTATACGCAGTTCCACTAAACCCTGCACTTATAATCATCGGATTCGAACTTCCTCTAGCTAAAGTACCTACTTGAGCAGTAAAATCCGAATAACCGCTTCCTGCTCCTGTCGCATTTGCTATTCCTCCTAATTCTACATTATCAATCCACTCAAATGATGTTCTATTACCACTTGAAGCACAATAATTAACTGGCGCTGGTGTATCACTTAACGTAGTAAATGTTACTGAACCTGCTGCTGATTCATTCCCTGCAGCATCTTTTGCTCTTACTGAAAATGTATAGTTTGTATCAGCTACTAATCCTGTAACATTAGCAGAAGTTCCAGTAACTGTTCCAATATTTGACGATCCTTGATACACGTCATAACCTGTAACAGCAACATTATCTGTAGCTGCTGACCAACTGATTGTAGCTGTTGTTTGTGTAATACTAGATGCTTGAACATTACTTGGAACTGTTGGCGCTTCAGTATCTGAACCTGATGTTGTTCCTGTTACCGCAATGTCATCAATAGCGATATCACTAGACCATCCGTTTCCTGTTACCCCAACTAATCTAAATTTCACTGATCCTCCAACATAAGCATTTAAACTTACAGATATATCGTTCCATTGGTTACCTTTATTGCCTGAATCGGTCCATAAATTTGTCCATGATGAACCATTATTGTCAGATACTTGTAATGTTAATGATCCTACATTGTTTCCATACATGTGATTTTTAAATGTAAAATCTGCTGAAGAAACACTTGATAAATCAAAACAATCACTCTCTAAAATTGCAGTTGCATTTGACCCTATTTGACCAGCACTGCTGTTACTTGAAGCTTCTAAAAACATATAAAATGAACCTTGTGACGCAGCTCCAGGTCCTGTATTATTTGAAGGCGTTCCTCCACTATCTCTTACCCAATCTCCATCATCTCCTCCTACTTGACTCCATCCTGCATTCGTTTCAAATCCTTCACTATAAGGTAATGCTTGACATGAAGGCGCAGCTCCTGTAGTAAAACTAACTGAATTACTATAGTTTGAATTACCACTAGTACATTTACTACGAACTTGAACTTGGTATTGAGTCGCAGCCGATAAACCAGATAATGTTTTAGTTGTTCCTGATTCAGCACTTGTTGTCCAAGAAGAAGTTCCTGCTTGGCGGTATCTAAAATCGTAAGTCGCTCCTGCAACTGAATTCCACTCAACTGTCGCACCAAATGCTGAAGTTCCAGATACTGTAACCCCTGTTGGTACAGTCGCATTACAAACTGTTGGTGTTCCTGTTAAACCTGTAACTATTAGGGTATAATTCTGACTTCCACCCGTTAAACTTCCTTTATTAGTTACTGTAATTGTGTATGTTCCTGAAGCTCCAGATATGTCGACTCTTTCATAAGGGTCTACATTATTATCTCTTTTTGTGTTTGTTGTTGCTCCTGTTAATTCATATGGTAAATATTCTGTTCCTCCTTTAGACACTCTAATATCTAAATCATTTACTAAAACTGGAGTTGTAGAATTTACTGTAGTATTAGCAGTACCTGGTCTGTCTGTCCAAGATATAGAGGCTAATAATGGGCTTACCCCGTCAGAATCTACAGTAATTGTATAGGTTTGTCCTGATGTTAATGTCAACTCTTCTATTTTAGTTTCGTTCCCATTTTTCGTAATTGTTTCAGCAGCACGTTTAGCATTTAACAGACCCCATCCAAAAACAGCATCTGGTCCTGATGCTCCTGCATCATCAGCAGTATGTAATGCTAAACCTTTTAAACTAGCAGCCCTCATGAAATTTCCATTAACATTATTATAATGTTGTTGTAAAACTAATAAAGAACCTGCAACGTTTGGAGAAGCCATAGATGTTCCTGTAATCGAATTATATGCTGTATTACTATTATGATATGAAGAATATACTCCTGTTCCATTTCCTGTAATATCTGGCTTAATACGAAAATCATCTGTAGGTCCTTCACTACTCGATGAATTAATTGATACTGAAATTAGGTTTCCATTAGCAGCAATATTTGCATCTTGTGCGTTAGCTACTACTAAGTTATTCTTAGCAGTTGCATGGCCTGTTAACTTATCAAACCCCGATCCTCCTGTTGGATTGTTATTTGCTGAATTATCATTTCCGTCGTTACCCGCTGCTACAACCATTAAGTAATTAGGTGCGTTAAACATAATTTGATCCCAAGATCTTGAAGTAGTAATATATCCACCGAAATAATGTTGTGGAATTTGAACTTGACCAGCTTGATTTCTTGCAGCGAAACCGTAAGAATGATTAGAAACTAACATTCCGTTTGCTGCTGCTGTAGTTGCTTCAGAAGTATCACTATTCCAATCGTGACCAACGGCACTTGCATGAGGCGCCATTCCTTTTGCAGCTGCATCAATACCTGCTGCTATTATTGTTCCTGTAACATGAGCTGCGTGAAAGTTTAAAGAAGAACTTCCGTCTCCAACAGAATAACGATTATTTCCACCAGCCCCATCATACTCTTGATGTGATGCTCTGGCAATACCACCATCCCAAACGTGACCTGTCATATTTTGACCCATAAGATTTAATCCTAATGAACCACCATTGTGTAAATGATCTGTTCTGGTAGATTTTGCCGCGTCTACATTAAATGTTGTGTAATAAATTGGTTTACCATTAACTACTTTTTGTAGTTCTAATAAACGTCCGTCTTTAGTAGTAATTTTTGTCTTCCATCCTTGACGTTTTGCTAGATCGATAGCTTGTTTCTTTTCTTGTTGAGCTTTAGCTTGGAAGCTTTGCCCAAGTTGTTCGAGTTTAACCAAATCGTAATTATTACGAATTTGTTGAACTTCTTTCTTACTTTGCGCCTGAGTTTGAAGTGTCATTGCTAACAATGCCGCAGGAAGCATAAGTTTTCCAAAGTACATGTTTTTCATTGTGAAGGGTTGATTAAAAATTTAGTTAATTGTAAGAACTTTCTTAATTTAAAAAATCATAAAGTAAATCTTAAATTTTTGTTAATTAAGCGGTCAAATATAGTTTTTATTTTATAAATCAAAAACAAAGAGTGTGTATTTTGCTTATTTTAGTTCAAATTCCGCAATTTTTTAACACTTTTTAAATTAAAAATACCAAATATGATAAAAGTTAAAAATCTATCTATTTTTTTTGACAAAAG
The DNA here is from genome assembly GCA_020629275.1 of Tenacibaculum sp. Lineage (GTDB taxonomy): Bacteria > Bacteroidota > Bacteroidia > Flavobacteriales > Flavobacteriaceae > Polaribacter. Next base: position 33,557 of record JAHDDQ010000010.1, read on the forward strand.
AGCAGTAAATTCTGTTTCTTTTGAAATAAGACAGAATAGTATTTTAGGTATTGTTGGTGAAAGCGGTAGTGGTAAGTCAATAACTTCTTTGGCTATACTTAACTTACTTCCAAAAAAGGCAAAGACAACGGGAGAAATTCTTTTTGATGAACAAGATCTACTGAAACTCACGGAAAAAGAACTTCAAGAAATTAGAGGTAAAAAAATTTCCATGATTTTTCAAGAGCCTATGAGCTCCTTAAATCCAAGCCTAACTTGCGGTGTTCAAGTATCTGAAATGTTGCAGGAGCATACTTCTTTGGAGCCTTCTGAAATAAAAAAAGAAGTAATTCAATTATTTGAAAAAGTCAAACTTCCAAGACCTGAAGAATTGTTTCATAACTATCCGCATCAAATTAGCGGAGGTCAAAAACAACGTGTTATGATAGCAATGGCTATCGCTTGTAAACCAAAATTATTGATTGCAGATGAACCTACTACAGCTCTTGATGTTACTGTTCAGAAGGAAATTATCAAACTACTGAAAGAACTTCAAGAGGAAACAAAAATGAGTATTCTCTTTATTACTCACGATTTAGCTTTGGTATCTGAAATTGCAGATGATCTTATTGTGATGTATCAAGGTGAGATTATGGAAAAAGGAAAAGCAAAAGACGTCTTCAACAATCCACAAGAAAGCTACACAAAAGCGCTTATTAACTCGAAGCCAAACCTAAGCTATAGACTCAAAAAGTTACCTACAGTGAAAGATTTCGTGAACAATACTATTTCAAATGAGATATATTTAGACGAAGATAGAAGGCAATTTCATAATATTATTTACAATACTACTCCACTCATTACTGTAAAAAATTTATCAAAAAAATACACCTCAAAAATTTCTTGGCTTTCCAAACCTAGATTTGTTACTGCAGTTAATAATGTTTCTTTCTCAATTTACGAAGGAGAGACTTTAGGTTTGGTTGGTGAATCTGGCTGCGGAAAAACGACTTTAGGAAGAACAATAATGCAGCTTGAAAAAGCCACTTCTGGAGAAATATTTTATAAAGGAAAAGATATAACTAAACTACATAAAAAAGAGTTAAAAGCATTACGAAAAGATATACAAATTATTTTTCAAGATCCTTTTTCTTCCTTAAATCCGCGGATTCCTGTAGGTAAAGCAATTATGGAACCCATGGTGGTTCATAATATACTTTCTTCAGCAAAGGAGAGAAAAGCTTATGTGTTAGATTTACTTTTAAAAGTTGGTTTAGAACATGAACACTTTTACAGGTATCCTCATGAATTCTCTGGTGGGCAACGCCAAAGGGTTGGAATAGCTAGAACTATAGCATTACAACCTAAATTAATTATTTGCGACGAATCTGTATCTGCTTTAGACGTTTCTGTTCAAGCCCAAGTCTTAAACCTATTGAATACATTGAAATCAGAATTTAACTTTACGTACATATTCATTTCTCATGATTTGTCTGTCGTCAAATATATTTCAGACAATGTAATTGTTATGAATAATGGTAATATAGAAGAAATTGGAGATGTAGATGTTGTTTACAAAGAACCAAAAACAGATTACACGAAAACACTTATACAAGCAATACCCAAAGGAATTTAACTTTTTCATTAACTTAATTAAGTAGTATATTGCGTAACTAAAAAACTAGAAAAATTTAATGAAAATAATTGTACCAATGGCTGGCGTTGGGTCTCGTTTAAGACCACATACGCTAACTACACCGAAACCTCTTACAGTAATAGCTGGTAAAACTATTGTTCAACGATTAGTTGAAGATATTGCTAAAGTAATTGATCAAGATATTGAGGAAATTGCTTTCGTAATTGGACCTGCGAAAAAAGGGTTTCCTTCAGACACAGAAGCGAAACTGATTACTATTGCTAAAAATTTAGGCGCAAAGGGCTCAGTGTATGTTCAAGAAGAAGCTTTAGGTACTGCACATGCTATTTTTTGTGCTAAAGAATCATTAAATGGACCTTGTGTTGTTGCTTATGCTGATACACTTTTTAAAGCAGATTTTACGTTAGATACAAATGCTGATGGTGCTATTTGGGTAAAACAAGTAGCAGATCCAAGTGCTTTTGGTGTTGTAAAACTAGAAGACGGACATATTGTGGACTTCGTTGAGAAACCAAAAGATTTTGTTTCTGATTTAGCTATTATTGGTATCTATTACTTTAAAGATGGAAATAAATTAAAAGAAGAAATTCAGTATTTGATCGACAACGATTTAAAAGAAAATAATGAATACCAATTAACTAATGTTTTGGATTCTTTAAAAGATCAAGGCGCAAAATTCATTCCTGGTAAAGTTGATGCTTGGATGGATTGTGGTAAAAAAGATCCTACTGTTGATACAAATAAACAAGTATTATCTTTCGAACAAGCTGATGGAAATAATTTAGTTTCAAGTGATGTGGTTTTAGAAAACTCTGAAATTATACAACCTTGTTTTATTGGCAAGAATGTTGTGCTTAAAAATGCCAAAATTGGCCCATATGTTTCAATAGGGGAAAATAGTATCGTGGAAAATGCAACGATAACTAATTCACTAATTCAAACTAATGTAGAAATAATGAATGCTACATTTGACAACGCTATGATTGGTAATTTTGCTAAATTTAACGGAAAATTCACATCAATAAGTATCGGTGATTATACACAACTCACATAGAATCATTAATTTAAAAGAAATACATATCTGTAATTATAAACTCAAACGAGCTCCTTTATTCTGTACCCTATTATTCTTTTTTTCTTTTTTTCTTAATGCACAAGACAGTATTGTTTTAAATGCAAGTATTGCTGAAAAGAAAACTTTAGAATTTGAGCAATTCTTCTTTGATGCTATTACAGAAAAAGCGATAAATAATTATAAGAAAGCTATTGAAAAGCTAGAGGAATGTAACTCCATAATTCCTAATAACAAAGCTGTACTATTTGAACTATCAAAAAATTACTTCTCTCTTAATAAAATAACTGAGGCTCTTGAATATGGAAATCAAGCGCTTGAGCTAGATAAAGGTAATATTTGGATTTTAAAACACTTGGTGGCTACCCACAGAAAAGGAAGAAATTTTAGTAGCGCCATTGATTTTCAAAAAATGGTAGCTACTATCAATCCTAAAGAACAACGTGCTTTAGTTTATTTACATCTGCAAAATAATGACAGAAAATCAGCAGAAAATTTATTAGATAAATTAGCTGAAGCTAAACTTCTAGATGCTCGATTGCGAAGTCTTAGAAGTAAAATAATGGATAATGATAAAACTCCGAAAATTGCTGAAAATAAAACAAAGAGAAATCAAAGTTTAAAGTCACGCTTTAATAAAGAAAAGTCGTATCCTGTTTTAGTTGAGTTACTTTCAAAACTTGATCAACAAAATGATACAGAATTACTACCATTTAGCGAAAAAGGAATTACACTATTTCCTGCCCAACCACTCATGTATTTAATAAATGGAAAAGCGTTAAATAAATACAAGCAGTATAAAAAAGCTATTGAAAGTTTACAAAATGGTATTGATTTTGTTATTGATGATTCAAAACTTGAACATTTATTTTATAATGAACTCTTGAAAGCTTATACAGCTTTGAAGGACACAAAAAACATCAATAAATATCAAAAAAAATTAAGTAAAACATGAAATTTCACCATTGCTTTTTAATCTTTTTACTTATTCTTACCTCTTGTAAATCATCAAAAAACATTACATCAAGCACAATTGTAGCTAAGAATTTATCTGCAAGGAAAGTCGCAAAAAAACATACAGCTGCTAATTTCACACCCAATACTGTTGATGCTAAATTAAAGGTTTACTATAAAGATAGTAAAGAAGATATTGGGTTTTCAGTAAAAATGAAAATTAAAAAGGATGAAGTAATATGGTTAAAAGGTAGCAAATTCATTACTGTTTTTAAAGCAAAGATTACTCCAACTAAAGTGAGTTTTTATTCACCATATAAAAAAAACTATTTTGAAGGAGATTTTTCAATGATGAAAAAATTACTAGGAGCGGATGTTGATTTTTATCAACTACAAAATATTTTACTAGGACAAGCCGTTCTTAATGTAAGGAAAAATAAGCATGTCGTTGAAATTTCAAATAATGCCTACAAGCTTGCACCTAAAAGTCAACCGGATTTATTCCATCTTTTTTACATGATTAATCCTGTTCATTTTAAACTAGATAAGCAATCTCTAACGAATAAATTGAAACAGCAAGAGTTAACAATTACATATCCTGGATACATAGAAAAAAACAAAGTCTTATTTCCTAAAGAAATCAAGATTATCGCCAAAGAGCAACGTAAATCTACTAAAATTGACATTGCTGTTAGGTCTGTTTTATTTGATACAAAATTAAAAATGCCTTTTACAATTCCTTCTGGTTATAAAGAAATAAAATTATAGTGAAAAAGCTTTTCTACATACCTTTTTTAAGTTTTCTCTTGGTGGGGATATCACTGCATAGCCAAACTCGAAAAGAGCTTGAAAATCGCCGTAAAAAACTAAATAAGGAAATTAAAAAGATTAACAATTTACTTTTTGAAACTAAGAAGGAAAAAACCAACGCTTTAGACGATTTAAAAGATTTAAGTCAAAAAATTATTATTCGTGAGCGCTTAATTGAAACTATTGAACTGGAAAATGTTGAACTTTCCAAGGAAATAAAACAAAACAGTAAGAAAATTGAGCAGAATAATGCAGAATTAGCTGAACTAAAAGCTGATTACACTAAAATGGTTTTTAAATCTTACAAGAGTAAATCACAGCAAAGCAAGGTTATGTTTTTACTCTCTTCTGAAAACTTTTTGCAAGCTTACAAGAGGATAAAATATCTTGAACAATATAAAAATTTCAGAAAAAAGCAAGGTGAAAAAATCATAGCTAAAACTGATGAAATTAAACGACTTAATGACTCTTTAAGTAAGAAAAAAAATCAGAAAAGAAGACTAATTTCTACTGAGAAAAATCAGAAAAAAGAGATCGAAAATGAAAAAGAAGAACAAGAGCTATTAGTCACAAAAATCAAAGGTCAAGAAAGTAAGTATAAAACGGCACTAAGGAAAAAAATTAGGGAAGAGAAATCTGTTGCAAAGAAGATTGACAAAATTATCCGTTTGGCTATTGCTAAAGCCAATAAAAACAAGAAAGGAAAAGCCAAAAAGAATGAAATCTTACTAAGTGCTGCTGAAAAGGCTTTAAAAGCAAACTTTGAGCAAAATAAAGGACGTTTACCATGGCCTTTAGACGGTGTGGTTACTCGTAAATTTGGTGTGCAACCTCATCCTAACTTTAAAGGAATTACAATTAATAGTACCGGATTACACATTAGAGGTAAAAGTGGTGACATAGCTAAAAGCGTTTTTAAAGGTAAAGTATTAGTAATTCAACTGCTGTCTAAAGGACGAAAATCTGTATTTGTTCAACATGGCGATTACATTACTGCTTATCATAACTTAAGAGATGTTTATGTGAATAAAGGAGATCCAATTAAAACTGGAGACAAACTTGGTAAAATATTTACAGATAAAGTAACTGGTAAGACCGACCTAGTTTTTGTACTTTTCAAAAATACAAATCGCTTAAATCCTGCGAATTGGATTAGAACAAATTAAAATGAATAAAGCTTCAAATTTCATTATCGTTACAGTAGCTATAATAGCTGTATTAGTTATAGGTAAAGGCATACTTATCCCTTTTATTTTTGCTTTAATCTTTTGGTTCTTTACTCGTGAAATTCGAAAAACTATATATAAATTACCTTTTGCTAAGCGGTTCATTCCTAAATGGCTTAGTAATATCATTGTATTCTCAATCATTATCCTTGCTTTTGGTTTTGTTTCAGAAATTATAACAAATAGTGTCTCTAGTGTTACCACCTCATATACCAACTATGAACCTAACATCGAAAGAATTATAAAAAAACTAGACACTTATCTAAATGTAGACATCATTAAATCTATCAAATCTCTTGTTGGTGACTTCGATTATGGCTCTGTTTTAGGCGATTTAGCAAATGGTGTAAGTAGTATACTTGGTGATACTTTTATGATTATAATTTATGCCTTATTCTTATTCTTAGAAGAACGTAGTTTTGTAAAAAAACTCTATAAAATTTTAAGTGACGGAAACAATTATGATAATATAAAAGCAATGCTAGAGAAAATTGAAAATTCGATTTCCAATTATCTCCGTTTAAAAACATACGTAAGCTTGTTAACAGGAATATTAAGTTATTTCGTATTACTTTTTGTTGGGGTAGACAGTGCTCCTTTTTGGGCTTTTATTATTTTCTTATTAAATTACATTCCTACAATTGGCTCTTTAGTAGGAACCTTATTTCCTGCTATTTTCAGTCTATTACAATTTGGTGAACTTTCACCCTTCTTAATTATCGTTATCGCAGTAGGTACAATTCAAGTTATCGTTGGAAATGTTATTGAGCCGCGGTTATTTGGTAAATCTCTTAATTTAAGCCCTTTGGTAACTATATTAGCGCTATCTGTTTGGGGGAAAATTTGGGGAATTACAGGTATGGTTTTATCTGTTCCTATCACTGTTATTATGATCATCGTTTTTTCACAATTTGAAAAAACGCGACCTATTGCCATCATGCTTTCCGAAAATGGAGATATCGATAAAATTAAAGCAAAAAAGAAAACCATCTTATAAAAAGATGGTTCGTAAAGTATAGTGTAACTAACTTATAGTCTGTATATTCCAAATTACGTAATATTAACTTACAAAAAGTGCTTTAAGTTCGGTTGCCTCATTGGGCTGCATTTTACCTGCTAAAACAAGACTTAATTGCTTTCTTCTTAGCGCACCATCAAAACGTTGTTTTTCTAAATCTGTTTCTGGTTCTATAGGTGGAATTGGTACCGGTTTACCTGTTTCATCAACAGCAACAAAAGTATAAATTCCTTCATTCACCTTCGTTCTTTCTCCAGATTGGCGATCTTCAATCCAAACATCAACAAAAACTTCCATAGATGACCTAAAAGCTCTAGAAACCTTTGCTTCAACAGTTACTACACTACCTACAGGTACTGATTTACTAAAAGCAACATGATTTACTGATGCTGTTACTACGATTCTTCTAGAATGTCTTCTCGCTGCTATACTACAAGCTCTATCCATTCTAGCGAGTAACTCGCCTCCAAAAAGATTATCTAAATAATTAGTTTCTCCTGGTAAAACTAAATCTGTTAAGATGGTTAACGATTGTTTAGGTGTTTTGGCTTTCATTTGAAAAATTTGCGCAAAGGTAATTAAACAATAAGAAAGTAAATTTAGGTGTGCGTTAAATTTTAGTTTTTAACTAATATCCATGCGTCCTTCGAAGCATTTTTACGCACGTTTGTAATAGCATTAAGCGCTTCCTCTTTAGAAGAATAACTTTCAACAACTACTTGAGTTAAGCCCCATTCATTTTTACCTAAAATACGTGCATCGTAGCCTTTATTCTTTAATTCAACGATCTTTTTGTCAGCATTTTTAGCCAATTGGAACGCTCCTGCTATGATATGAATATTCTTATTTTTCTTAGCTATGTTAAGATTTATTGAAGGTAATTGATTGTCAATAATAAAAGTTGCTTCTTGAATTTGTTTTTCAACTTTACCTTGTTGATCAACTAATTCTTGAACATTTGAATTGCTATAATTAGTAATTCCAATGAAACCAGCTACTAAAACCGCCGCTGCCGCTGCATATCTTATAAATACTGGTGCTTTTTTATTTTCTGAAATTTCCTCTTCAATATTTGAAACTTCAGGTAATAATGGTTTAACTTCTTGTTTGTATTTCTCTATAGCAGAAACTTCTACAGTAGAAAAACCAAAAGATTCTGGTAAGAAATTAGTTGTTCTTGAAGGCTCAAAAACTAGTTGCTTTTCTTCAGTGTAAGATAAACTTCCTAAATGCTTTAATGCTATGGATTGTGTGTTCAATGCAGTTCTCCACTCAGAAACAGCTATCGCTATTTTTTCAACAGCATTATTAAATGTTATGTTTTCACACGAAGCAATATGGTTTACTAACAAACCATCATTGTGCGTTAGTTGTGCGTTAAAAGAAATCAATTTAGTTGGCGGATACAAACTGTCATCACTAATCTTTGCACTAATTGTATTGGTTACAAAACCACCAAAATCAGGCACAATTACACAATCATATCTATACAACAAATCGCTTATGTAGCTAACTAAATCCATAACTACAAAGTTAATTTTTTTATAGCTCATTTCAAAGTGTACAGTAAAATTCTTGCGAAGAAAATTTTAGTATATTGCTAGTCAAACATTTTCAATGTTTTGCTATGCTAGAAAAAGAACTATTGGCTGTACTTCGCTTACAAGCCACACAAAAAGTTGGTGATATTATTGCCAAAAAACTTATAAAAATTGTTGGAAATGCTGAACAAATTTTCAAAGAAAAAAAATCTTCTTTATTAAAAATTGAAGGAATAGGTACGCATATTGCTAATCAACTTTTAAATGAAAAAAACTTAATTAAAGCTGAAGGAGAACTGAAATATATTAAGGAAAAACAAATCTCATTTACCTACTTTTTAGAAGATCATTATCCTTTTTATTTAAAACAATGTGTTGATGCACCAATTTTACTATTTCAAGATGGAAATATTGATTTTATCAATCGAAAAGTAATAGCTATTGTAGGCACAAGAAAAATCACTAATTATGGCCGTGACTTTTGCAATACATTAATCGAAAGTTTAGCTCCATATAACCCTATAATTGTTAGTGGGTTTGCTTATGGTGTAGATATTTGTGCACATAAAGCTGCTATTGAAAATAAGTTACAAACTGTGGCTGTTTTGGCACATGGCTTAGATGAAATATACCCGAAAACACATAAAAAGTATATGAGAAAAGTACTTGATAATGGTGGTTTCATATCGGAGTTTTGGCATGATGAAAAACCGATTCGCGAAAGTTTTTTAAAACGGAATAGAATTATTGCCGGGTTATCTAAAGCTACAATCATTATTGAGTCTGCAGAAAAAGGAGGTTCGTTAGTTACAGCAGATATCGCTAACTCCTATAACAGAGATGTTTTTGCTGTGCCAGGAAAAGTTAACGACTTATACAGTAAAGGCTGCAATACACTTATAAAAAATAATCAAGCACATTTACTTTCTTCTCCAGAAGATATTGTACAAATGTTAAACTGGGACGTGCAACAAAAACAAACCACACAACAACAGAAGTTATTTATTGAACTTAGTGAAGTTGAGCAAAAAATATACGATTACCTTTTAGAAAAAGGAAAACAACAATTAGATACCATTGCAATACAATGTAAACTTCCTATTTATCAACTTTCTTCAATTCTACTACAAATGGAATTAAAAGGTATTATAAAACCACTACCAGGTAAATTGTTCCATATTTGATAGAAATAATTACTTTTGATAAAAAAACTCCCCAACGATGCATTCAGAAGAAAAATTAATGTCCAAAAAGAAACCTGCTTTTGCAGTAAATGATGAACTTAATAAATACCTAGCTGAGCATCGAAGAAATATTAAAATTCCTATCTTTTATGAAGACTTGCTTCGCTTTCAAGGTGCTGTTGTAGTCTATGATAAAAATGATGAAGATACACTTTGGGTTCGTACCTATTATTCGGAATTTGAACGTGAAGAAATAGATGTAAGTTTAAAAAAAGTATATATGATCTTACATTCTGATGGAAATGAAGAAACAATACAGTACTTAAATGTTGATGCTATTGATTTTTGCACCTTTGGTAATTCAAAGCCTTTTAGGATAAAGATTAGAAATATTCTAAATGATAACTACACCTATTTTTACATAAAAAAAACAGATGCTTCTCGTGTTTACGGACTAGAAATTGAACATATTCTGTCGCCCTATAACTTAAACTTTCTAGTGTATAAAAACACCTTAATTGAAGAACATATTACGGGAATTCCAGGAGATACGTTTATCAAAGATTTTTTACCCAAATGTACCGAATTACAAAAGTCCCAAATTGCAAAAGAATTTGTGAAATTTAATGAACGTAGTATGATACGCTTATTAGGAGACATGCGTTCTTACAATTACGTAATTGTACCTACTCACGATTTTGATCATGTGGTTTATAAAATTAGGGCTATTGATTTTGATCAACAATGTTTCGAAGGAAAATTCAAGGTATATTATCCTCAGTTCTTCAAAGAGAACTATCCTATGGTAAAGTTAGTAGGAGCGAAGCTGCAAGAAAGTTCTATAGCTCAGTATAAAATAGAAGAAAGGTCTATAATAGCAAAACGTATTTTAAGCTCAGAAGACCGCATAAATCAGCTTATTACATGCATGAAAAATGACGTGATTTCTACAGATGAAAATGTTGTGCAATTAAAAGAAGAAATCTATAACTTCACTAATGATATGGAATTTAGAAAAAGCGAGAATATGGGCGAAATCTTAGAGTCTGCATTAGAATTTGTAAAGAGAAACTATGAAGACATGAATATTGAAGACATAAATATCATCTAATAAAATGCCCATTTAATCCATTATTTCTTTTTACTTCGAATACTTTCTATAAGTACAGTTCCTAAGATTAAACTACCTCCTAAAAAAGTATTTAGGTTAGGTATTTCATTTAAAAAAAAGAAGGCCAAAATTATTCCAAAAATAGGTTGTACACTACTAATTATACTGGTGGTAGCTGCAGAAAAAAATTGTAAAGAATATACCATTAAACTATGTCCAATAGCAGTAGTTAGAAAAGCTAATAAAAGCAAATAAGGCCATTGTGTTTCGAAACCAGAAATATCGATAAAAAATAGTGTAGGGAAGAGGCAAATTGTAATAATTACGGTTTGATAAAACATGAGTAATACACCGTTGTACTGATGCACATAATTTTTTAAAATAAGAATTCTTGCAGCATAACATATGGCAGATATTAAACCGAATACTATGCCTTGTACCGTTGTACTTTCAAATGTGAAATTTGGAGATAGAATATATAATCCAAGCAATACCATTATTCCTAATACAATATAAATTGAATTAAATTTCACCTTCAAAAATACAGGTTCTAAAAAAGCAATAATTACAGGAAATGTATACAATGAAAGCATTCCAATAGCAACATTTGAGAGTTTTAATGCGTAAAAATAAGTTACCCAATGTGCTGCCATAAAAATCCCTGCAATAATAAAAGGTAACGTATGCTTCTTTGATTTTAACGTAAGATCATACTTTTTATACCTACAAAAAATCCATAAAAAAAGCATAGCAAATACCGATCGAAACCAAATAATTACTTCCGAAGGCATCGCAATATATTTCCCTAATACTCCTGAAGTACTTATAAAAAATGTAGCCAAAAGTAATCCTAGTAGGTTTTTAAGATGCATGTCTTTCATAAATGTAATATCTAATAGGCAGTAAATCTACAGCCAAAATAATACATAAAAATAAACATTGCTACTCCGTATTTATCATTTTATCATGTTTTCACCTAATAAAATACCTACTTATAGGCATTTCTAAAAATAAGATGCTTATTAGTTTTACAATATAAATCTTGCGCTACTAGCTATTTATAAAAACTAAAATGGAGTTCAGCAACCAATAATAAAAACGAGGCGTAACCGAAAAGCCATACGAGTAGGAATTTTAAAAATAAAAGATGAGTACTAAAAAAAACGAAATTGAAGTATTTGACCAAAAACTAACTGCTTTCGCTGAAAATGAATTAACTGATAATGAAAGAGAGATGTTAAAATCTATCCTATCCATTCATGAGATAGCTTTAGATAACGCAAATGCAACTGAAGCTATATTTGGTGACGACGAAGGTTTTCTAGAAGAAATAAAAAGCGCCAAAGCTGCTTCAGGTGAAATTAAAACAATGACTATTGTTAGCGTTACCGCAAAATCATCTAGAGCATGCTTAGACACTGCTAAAAAAATAATAAAAGAAACTGTGAAATTCACCACTGGGTACGTTGTGAGTAAAGTAGGTATGTGTCCAGAAAACCCAAAACCTAAAGAGCCTAAACAGCCAAAAGAGCCGAAAAAACCACAAAGACCAATTACAGAAGGACCTGGTGATCATGTAATTCCATAGACTATGCGAACACTTGATAACAAACAAAAAGTAAAACGTTATCTGAAAAAAATAGGATTTCATAATGTTACCAACATCAAATTTCAGAGAAATAGAAACTTCTTAATTTTTTTTAAAAAAGGCAACACTTCTTTTTTATTGAAACAAAGAGGACAAGACAATACTGTATTTAATACTATTTCGCTTGAAAATGAAATCCTATTTTTGCAAAACTTAAAAGATGACATTTCACTAAGTAAAAAAATATTTTTACCTAAAATTTATAATACTGATTCTGTAAATGAACTGTTTATTAGTAAAAAATACGAAAGTTATAAAACCGTTTCTTGTTTTAAAATCAATCAAAAACTTTTTAGTGATTTAGGAAAATATATCGCTAGTTTTCATAGAATAAAAAACAGAGAACTTACGCACACACTTCCTATTATAAAAAAAGAAACCTTCTTTCATAATTTGAATATTTTTCACCCTGAAGTACTTACTAACGGTGGACCTAATATTTTAACGTACATAAAATGCATTCAAAAATATCCTGATGTATTAGAAAACCTCTACAAACTTTCAGAATCTTATGAATACAATGCGTTTATTCATGGCGATTTAAAGTTCGATAATATACTCGCTCGAAAAGCTAAGCAGTACCACATAAAGTTTATTGACTTTGAATTTACAACAGTAGGAGACAGACACTACGATTTAGGCTACATCCTTGGTAATCTACTTTTTGATTGGATTATTAAAATGAATCTAAAAAAACAAAAACCAGATTATAAAAAGCAGTACTTCAATACCATTATTCACTGTTTTAAAAGCTGTATTCATACATACGAAGAACAAACTAAAAGTATTGTAAACATGGAGCTTACATTAAAATATGCTGGATTTTACCTTTTAAAGATATTCTTTAACTGCAGTATGGATAATAGAACACTTAATAAAACACATTTTATGTTCGTGCAAGTTGCCAGAAATTATATTGTACATACCAAAAAACAATTAAAATCATTTACTTATGATCAACAATACGCTTCATAAAATAACTTTAGATTTCTACAGTAGAGGAGAAGTCATATACCATAAATCACATGGTAAATTATGTACAACATCAATAAAAAAACCTGATTTTACCAATATACTTACTCATATTATTTACAACGATTATTACTCTTTACACACTAAAGAAGGTACTGGAAGCATTGATCCTAATTTTATTAATGCATTGAGAAACCTTCACAAGGAAAACACTTATATAGATAAAGGTTGGTTGGTAGAAACGATTCAAGAAGATTGTACTGTTAAAGCCAGTAAATACGGTATTTACTTGTTTTTTTCTAAGCAGCAATACAAACTTCCTCAGAAAGAACTAAAAATTGGCGATTCAATTAATGTATTATTCTCCTGTCATCAACCTAATAAATCTCCTGGTTTCTATCTCTACTTTGGTGCAAGTGGACCTTTGAATACCAGAGATATTAGTAGGTATTATTTTAACTTCAAAGATGAAAACTCTTTGGTTTTTTGCGATGCTTTAATGACTACATTAAACAAAACAAACATAACATTCGAATTTAAAATTTTACAAGATTTAAAAGGATCTAAGCGAGTAGATAATGCTGTACTCTACCTAAAAAAAAGTGATGATACTGTAGTAAAAAACATTGTGAAAAACCTTTATCAAGAACGCTTTTTTAACTTAAAAAACTCCCCTTTTCATTATGTTATAGCAAAAGGAATAGGCTATGCACACGAACCCAAACAAGAAAACACCACCGAAAGCTTTGGAACGCATCGCTCAAAAATTATTGCAGAGGCTATATATGACGAACTCATCGTGAAATCTAAAAAGAAAATGAATACAAACGCTATTATTGCTCATTTTCTTAAAAAGAATATAAACGTTAGCACCATATATAAAGAAGGTATTTCATAGCTTTTATAAAGCACCTGTTTAAGGATTTCTTTATTACCAAAACCTATTAAAACCCTAGAACTAAGAGCTTATTTCATTCCTCCTATCAAATACGTAAAACTCGTCATTGCGATTGAAGCAAAGTGAAATGAAGCAATCTTTATATTAGAGAACTAAATAGATCTTATACGTCAGCATATCGATGTCTTGATTAAAAGCATAAATAACGCTCTATTCTACAAACAAATCATCTAAAATTTTAGTGGTTTTTTCTGAAGAAGGGTCATTGATGTTTAAGTCCATTTTTTCTCCTTTTAAAGAAAGAAGTACAAAACCTGGAATAGAAGAAATATCATACGTTTTTATGATTTTCGATTTTGGTCCATCAAAAAATAATTGCTCTCCTTCTAAATTATGTTCGTTAACCGTTGTTTTCCAGTTTTCATACATTTCACCTTTATCAACAGAAACCCCAACAAAAACAATAGCATGCTTGGCATACTTTTCTTTCAACATTTTATAAGCTTCTAATTGTTTGATACACGGCTCGCACCATGATGCCCAAACACTCAAAAAGATATAATTTCCTTTAAAGTTAGCTAAAGTAACCTCTTCCTCATTTCTATTTCTGAAAGTAAATTTTGATAAATTTTTACCTGCTACAATCTGTCGTATTTCGTCATATTTATCCTTCATTCTAGCAAGAAGTTTTACATCACTTGAATTTGTTTTAACAAGCTTGTAAAAATCACCCGCTCTTTCTTTATCGCTCAACATAGAACTATACATACTTTGTAAAACACCATCTTTAATTCCTGTAGTTCGTATTGAATTTAAAACTTCTTCCATTAAAGGATAACTTTCCATGTTTTCAATGTCTTTCTTCCATTTTAAGACACTCAACTCTTGATACGAATGGTATTGTTCAAAAAGCTGTGAATTATCAAAATGGATGTGTGTTAAAGGTTCTAAAAAGAACTTAGAAACCTCAAGCGTATCTTTAAATTTATAATATTTCCTAGCATCTTCAAACTTTAACAAATCTAATGCATAACCATATTGTAAATCCTTCATCTCTTCGTTTACAAACTCTTCATCTAATTGGCTTGAAAACAATGTTCCAAAATAATCTTTGTATAAAGCATCAACTCTACTTAAATAAGCATTTTCATCTCCTTTATAAAAAGATTTTTTATAGTATTTCTTCTTTCTTCCTTTTTTGTCTAATAACCCTGAAAATCGACCGCGCAAGTAATTATTTATTTCAACTCCTTTTCCTGAAAAAGCTATAGAACTATAAAACTTTTCTGCATCTAACGAAATCTTAATATCGTCGGAAGGCTTTAAATAAATTAACGCCGATTTTTCGTCTTTTTGTAATAAATAATATCCTTTTTCGAAATTCACACTATTGAGCTCAGATTTATGCTCTTTTACATAAATGTTCTCAACTAACTCATTGGTGATTTTTCGAATAGAAAATGCATCTACTACAGAATCATTTTTAATTTCAAATGTTAGTTTTTGAGCAAAAACAACACTCGTAATAAAAGAGAATAGTATCGTAATTATTGTTTTCATTTTCAGTAATTTACAATCATTCAAAGTTACCTTAAAATAACTTTAATAGTTCCGTTTTTTAGATTTAAACACTCTTAACATTAAAAGTCTTAAAAATATTGTGATTAGAGGTTAAAATATTTTCTTCACCAATTATAAAAAACATGCCTATATATTCATTTTAAAAACGTCATAATAACTTAACTTATACGTTTTGCAATACTGTTAACGCCTTATGAACAGTATCTATTTTTATAAATGTAATTAACAAACGTAATCCGTTTTTCGTTTGTTTTTCTTTCATTACACAACTCTTAGAATTACGCTGAACATACTGTAGCATTTTGGTAAATGCCGCTGTTTGATAAAAATCACTTTGCTGATCGGAAACAAAATAACCTACCATTCGCTTTTGCTTCAGAATAACTTTCTCCAATCCTAACGATTTTGCCAACCACTTAATACGAACACTATCTAATAAATCTTGAACCTGAGTTGGTATTTCTCCAAAACGATCGACAATATTTTTCTCAAAAGTTTGCAATTCTTCTTCAGAAGTTAGTTCACTCATTTTCTTATACAAATTCAATCGCTCTGTAATAGAATTTACATAATCATCAGGAAACAAGATTTCAAAATCCGTATCAATCTGTACTTCTTTTACATATTCTTTTGGTGCATCACTTTCCTCATGCTCATACAAATCTTTAAACTCATTTTCCTTCAGCTCATCAATCGCTTCTTTCAATATTTTCTGATACGTATCAAACCCAATATCATTAATAAATCCACTTTGCTCTCCACCCAATAAATCTCCTGCACCGCGGATTTCTAAATCTTTCATAGCAATATTCAGTCCACTTCCTAATTCAGAAAACATTTCTAATGCCTGAATACGTTTTCTAGCTTCTTCCGTCATCATATGATATGGCGGTGTAATAAAATAACAAAACGCTTTTTTGTTCGATCGTCCAACACGTCCTCGCATTTGGTGTAAATCAGACAATCCGAAGTTATTCGCATTATTAATAAAAATTGTGTTTGCATTAGGAACATCTAAACCACTTTCAATAATTGTGGTAGACACCAACACATCAAAATCTCCATTCATAAAAGCTAACATCAATTCTTCAAGCTTTTTACCTTCCATTTGCCCATGACCAATTCCTATTTTTGCTGAAGGAACCAAACGCTGTAATAAACCAGCAACCTCCTTAATATTTTCAATTCTGTTATGAATAAAAAATACCTGACCTCCACGTGAAACTTCATATGAAATTGCATCTCTAATCGTTTCCTCAGAAAAACGAATTACATTCGTTTCTACAGGATGTCGGTTTGGTGGTGGCGTTTTTATAACAGATAAATCTCTAGCCGCCATTAAGCTAAATTGTAATGTACGCGGAATTGGTGTTGCAGTTAACGTAAGCGTATCAACATTTTCTTTAATCGTTTTCAGTTTATCCTTTGCAGCAACGCCAAACTTTTGTTCCTCATCAATAATTAATAACCCAAGATCTTTAAACTTGATGCTTTTATTTGTTAATTGATGAGTTCCAATAACAATATCAACCGTACCATCGGAAACACCTTCTAAAACACCTTTTCGCTGTTTTGTGCTTCTAAAACGGTTTAAATAATCTATGTGTACCGGAAAATCTTTTAAACGCTCAGAAAACGTTTTAAAATGCTGAAACGCTAATATGGTAGTTGGTACTAAGATGGCAACTTGTTTTCCATTATCCACAGCTTTAAACGCTGCACGTATAGCAACCTCTGTTTTACCAAATCCAACATCTCCACAAACTAGGCGATCCATAGGTTGGTCTTTTTCCATATCGGTTTTTACATCTTGAGTAGCTGTAAACTGATCTGGTGTATCTTCATAAATAAAACTTGCTTCTAATTCGTGCTGAATGTGAGTATCTGGACCAAAAGCAAATCCTTTTTCTAACTTTCTTTTTGCGTATAATTTAATTAAGTTAAAAGCTATTTCTTTAACTCGTGTTTTTGTTTTTTGCTTAATTTTCTTCCAAGCACCAGACCCTAATTTGTATATTTTAGGTGCTTTTCCGTCTTTTCCATTAAACTTAGAAATTTTGTGTAACGAGTGAATACTTACATACAAAATATCTCTATCTCCATAAATTAACTTTATGGCTTCTTGCTTTTTTCCGTCTACATCAATTTTTTGTAATCCAGCAAACTTTCCAACCCCATGGTCTATATGCGTTACAAAATCTCCCTTTCCAAGATTGGTTAGTTCCTTTAGAGTTATCGATTGCTTCTTGGCATATCCATTTTTTAATCGAAACTTATGGTAACGTTCAAATATCTGATGATCGGTATAACACACAATCTTCTCATCCGCATCTATAAATCCTTGATAAATTGGAAAAACTACCGTTTCGTAATGTACCGCTTCTTTGGCATCATCAAAAATATCATGAAATCGTTGTGCCTGTTTTTCATTAGCACAAAAAATATAGTTCGTATAACCTTTACTGTGGTGTACATTTAAATCCTCAATTAATAAGTCGAACTGTTTATTAAAAGAAGGCTGTGCCGTTATTGTAAAATCTATATTAGCATCGTGTGTAGCTTTTTTAGGAGCTTCATGCGATAACGACACCAATTCTGTATGGCGTGTTTTCCCATAAAAAGCCACTGTAAAATCATTTAATTGATTTCCGATCAGCGCTCCATTACAAAATAACTCCTCAGGTGATGCATGGTTTACTTCTTTAGATAGTTTTTCAAATTCAACCTGTGCTTTTCTATAAAATTTATCTAAATTCCCTTTCAATAACTCTTCATTCTTAACAAAAACCGCTGTTTTAGAAGAAATATATTTTAGAAAACTTTCGCGCGATTCTTGCAATGCCTTATTTTCTACATTAGGCATTATACTTACTTTACTCAGTTTTTCTTTAGACAATTGAGTTTCTACATCAAAACTTCGAATACTATCTACTTCATCTCCAAAAAACTCAATTCGATAGGGTAGGTCGTTTGAAAATGAAAACACATCAATTATACCTCCGCGTACCGAAAATTCTCCTGGCTCTGTAACAAAATCTACACGTGTAAAATTGTATTCAAACAAAACTTCGTTCACAAAATCGAGTGACACTTGTTCACCTTGAACAACTTTTAAGGTGTTTTTCTCAAGTTCTTTTTTAGTAACTACTTTTTCGAAAAGTGCCGTTGGGTAGGTAACAATTATTGCAGGTTTCCTTCGAGAGTTTATTCGGTTTAAAACCTCTGCTCTTAAAAGTACATTGGCATTATCCGTTTCTTCTATTTGATATGGTCTTCTGTACGAACCTGGATAAAACAATACATTTTTCTCTCCTAATACCTGTTCTAAATCATTTAAATAATAAGCGGCTTCTTCCTTGTCGTTACAAATTAACAAATACGGTTTGTCTGCTTTTTTAAATGTTTCTGATATGACAAAAGACAACGACGATCCCACCAAATTCGAGATTTGAAAATGGTGCTTTTCTTGTTGTAATTGCTCTAAAACCTGATTGGTTTTTGTAGACTTTTGATAGTAGTTTACAATAGATTGTTTACTCAACGGAAAAAAATTTGAGCAAATATACTACAATACAAAATTCCTTAAAAGTTAAGTGCGTTGAAGTTATAAGTGTTAGGAGGAAAGCTCAAACTTTTTCTTAAACTATTGAAACAGCAGAATGATGAATATTATACATTATATCTCAATTACTTTTTCATAATCAAATGTTCCGTGTTCATCCCAGTTTACATAACCAAATTGATTCGAAATCATTTGTGTATTTCCTATTTTTAAATCTCCTAAATTTCTATGGCTGTGTCCGTAAATCCAAAAATCTATTTCGCTGTTTTCAATAAACTCTTTTTTCTCAACACAAAAAGCTTCGTTAAAAATACTCTTCTTAAATTCTTTATTCATACAAATATAACTTGGTAAGTGATGTGTTATCACAACCTTCTTACCTTTTGATTGTACTGCGTTTGATATGAACTCAAAAGACTTTTCATGAATTTCATTAAAGTGGTTGGCGTTAAGTTTCTCGTTCTTGAATTTAATCTTATGAAAATCCATTACACCTCTTGTAATGTCTAAAACATTATTTTTTAGTTCCGACCACATCGTAGAAAAGATCAACTTTACATCTTCAATTTGAACTTCATGGTTATTCACAATAAACACATTTTTCTTTACCGGAATGCATGTAGCTTCTAATGCTGTAGAAATATCAAAACCTCCGTAATACTCGTGATTACCTGGTAATATGTAAACGGCCTCAAACTCTTCAGAAACTTTTTTTATAAAATCTAAGGCTCCAAAATCTTTATCTAAATGATAGGTATCGCCTGCAATAATTAGAATTTCTCCTTTAGGAATTAGTGGTTTTTTATTAAGCCAATCTCTATTATCTGCAAATTCTAAATGTAAATCTGAGCAAACTTGAATCTTCATTTGTGTTATTTTGGTGGTATACCGAAACATTCTCGGTACTTAGAACAGCAACCAAAATACAGTTATTTTCTGATTAAGAACCTAGTCAAAACTTATTATTTTACCTTTTTATCTTTGGTTAATAATATCCAAATTAGATATGAGATTATTAAAGTTAAAATGGTAAAACATTGCTCAAGAGTAGTAATTGCAACTATATTTCCAATGGTATTAAGCACAAAAAGTACTAGTAATATCCATAAAATTATATTCACCACTTTTAATGGGAGTTTTTGGATGCATTGCTATGGTTAAGGGGTGATATCGTAAAAGTAAATAATTAATATACCCAGACTACCTTTAAAACTTTAATAACCTATAAATCTATTTATTGTTTTTAACACTAATTTGTATTCAATAAATAAAAGGCAATAAAAAATTAAATTAAAAATTAGAATAGATTTCAACTCATTGTAACTTCCTGTACTCACTGAAGAATAGAGATTAAGTATTAATATAACTGTTAAAAAGGTGAAAAGTATCAGTGACGGTAAATGTAACCTCAACTTATATTTTTGAAAATCATTTTTAGTAAACGTTGCTACAAGTTTGGGTAGAAAGAACTCAAAAGGAGCGCTAATCCTCAATAAGGAAATTTTACTCTCATTTTCATAACCCAAAAATACTTTGTCTTTACTAGCAACATATGCAGCGCTCCGCTTTAGATCCAAAGAGGTATGTCTTTTTAATGAAGATTGTCTAATGTTTTCCTCAATCTCTTCAGAGTTCTTAGCAACAATGTTTTGTGTCAAAAAATACATAAGGTGGTTTTACTTTAAGTCTATTTTTCTACTGAATAAGTAACTTCTATCCATTAAATTTAGGATAGAAGTCTATTTCGTAACGTCATTTATACTTTTACTGGTTTAAAATCAATTCCTTGACAACCTGGAATAGCATTCTTTAATTTTTATTTTGCGATTCTAAAGATATAAATAGAAGAACTTTTAAAGTTGATTCTTTTTAAGTTTTAAAAATATATTTTTAAGTAAAAAAATACTCAATATAATCATAAGCCCCCCTACTATTAACTCCATTAAATTTATTACATAATAGTTTTCATGTAAATTAAGGGTTAAAGTTTTATTTCCCCAAAAATGAGCAATAAATAAAGACAAAAATAGAAATAAGCTTGTTTTTAAGTTCATTATATTATGTGTTATTTAATTGAAAAAAGTCTTAAAAAAGAAGCTAGTCATTTGAAAATAAACAGCTTCTAAATCATTCAATTAAGATTTATCTGTTGGGGTTCTGAAAGTAAGCTGACTTGTCTTTTTCTATTAAATCTTTATTTGATAATCTTCAATCAGAATATAATAGATGATATTTACTAGAAAGTTTACTCATAATAACCCAGAGCCTAACTCATCTAAATAAGCTTTATTTTATAGATCAATTAAAACAAAATGAAGGTGCAAGTATATACTTGCACCTTTATAATTAATACATAACTTTTATACGGTTATCAATTTCTTGAAATTCGATTCCTGTAAAACCTTTTTCTTCAATAGCATTTTTAAACGTTCAGAAACGTAATATCCAATTCTCCAATTTACATTATCTATAATTAAAAAAATAGTTGTTTTTAGATATATCAAAAGAAACCTTTTCAATAAATAATCTTTAGTGGGGATACCCTAAATTTTGAATCATCTCTTTTTCAAAAATGAAATTGGAAAAAGATTTAATATCCAATTTTTCTACCTTATCAAATAAGCTACTCATTAAATAGATATCTGATTTATCAAAATCTATATTTAGATAATTAAATTCAATAGGGTTTAAAATCCAATAATATGTTTGCTTGTTTGTGTTAAGTTCTACTTTAGTTGAAATATCTGAAAACAAACTAGAATCAATTAAATTGACATAAGCATTAATAATTATTTTATCTTCTTTCTTTTTAAAAGTATTTGTTCTTGATAAATAATTAATTGTAACGCTAAGGCCATTATTATTTGCCAGATCAAAAACAAATTTATAGACCTGATATGCATATTAGATTCGAGCGAATCAATAAAACAAAAAATAAAAACACTTAAGGTTAATAATAAAGAAGTAGATAAAAATACAATCGATAAAGTAAATTTAGATTTTTCATATTTATATATGAAACGATAAGCAATGAAAACTAATAATGGAGCTATTAAGTTCGGGGCGATAATAAAACTTATAAGGCTAGCTTTATCTTCTCCAATAACATTTTTTAATGAAAGTAGTAAGAAAAAACTAAAGTAAGCTGCAAAAAAAGCAATATAAGCTGCCAACAAGTTATATAATAGATTTAAAATTGATTTTCCTTTATATTGTTTTAAATTAACAAAACCTATTACTAAACCAAATAATAATGGATAAAACGCAATATCTATTTTTATGAAATAACTTACAACCCCTCATAAAATAGGAGGAAATAATACTTTAAAAAGTAAATTATTCAATAATATCTTAAAATTCATAATTAATCGCATTTTATTTTATCTATACTCTCGTTTTTTTCCAGTACCTGTTTTAATTTATTTCTATCGAAACGGATAGCCGTTTTTTTAATCACTCTTGCCTCTCCATTTTTGTCTTTAATCTGTTGTAATGTAACGGTATTAGTGTTTAGCACTTGTCCGCTATTAGAATATGGAACCATCTGTCTCCATGCATTTGTAAAGACTTGATGTTCTTGAGGTGTCAATACTATTGATTTACAGTCATTTGTATTTGATCCTAACCATTGTTGCACACCAGAAACTCCTGAAAATCGTTGTTCAATTAAATGATGAAACTGAACACCTAATCCGCTTCTTGTTAAAGCTAAATTAATAAATTCTTCTTTTAATTCTGAGAAAGTTTGTATTCCATATTTTTGAGCATGTAAAAAAGCTGTGTATGCTGAAGATGCAGGTATGCCTAATCTAGTAATTATATTAGCTATGTAGGTTGAAACATAAAAAAGAGAATGTTTTAAACACTCTCTTTTATTTAATTTTTTCTTTTTATTATATAATTAATCCAAGCTTAAAGCTTCTAACTTAATTAAAATTGATCTGATGGTAATCTAAAAGTTAACTCACTTATGTTTTGCTCGTGCCTTATAAAAACTTTGATTTGAAACTTTTTATTATTCCATAACATAAAAAGAGGTTTTTCTTCAAATGTACCTTCTCTTAAACTTATTTCTCTTTGTTTTAAATGTTGTTGTATGTTATTTTTATGATTTAATGTTTCTTCGCTTAAAATTTTTCTACTATCAATAACTTGTATAGTTGTAGGGTTATTATAATCTAAAATAAATGAATTATAAAAGAAATCATTAATTATTCCATTAAAGTGGATTGTAACAGAAATTACTTCTTTATCATCATTAGTAATTATAGAAAGAGTATTGTAAAACATACTATAAAAACTTTTCTCAGAACCATAACTATTAAAATACAAGTTCTTATTTAACATGTAATTATTAAAATTTGCATCTAAAAGAAGGTTTACCTCTTTAAGTTTTTTACCTATTAAATTTTCAGGTTTTATTAAATCCATTTTAATAAATAAAAAAGAGAATGTTTTAAGCATTCTCTTTTTTATTAGTTTTTATTCAATTTTTTTAGTTTTTCGTTTTTTTAAAAACCTTAATAAAAAAAAAGAAACTAAAACCAATAATAGAAAAGAAATAATTTGCATTATTATTAAGCCTGTACTTGTATCGGTAATTTCCATATTTAGTTTTTTCTTTTTATTATGTCATTAATTTAAGCTTAAAGCTTCTAACTTAATTAAAATTGATCTGTTGGTAATCTAAAAGTTAACTCACTAACAGCCATGTAACCTTCTCGGTTTAAAATTTTGATTTGGTATTCTTTTTTGTTCCAAAATATGAAGAGTGGATTTTCTTCAAATTTCCCTTCTCTAAAATTAAGTTTTTTTTCTGATATGCGTTTACTAATGCTACCATCTACATTATAATCTACGCTTTCACTTTTTAATTCTCTTTCTTCAACTACTAATAATTTTGAAGGTTTTCCGTAATGGTTACTAAAAGAGTCATAAAAAACAGTATCAATGTATTTTGTAAAATGTATAGTTATGGAAGTTATTTTATCTGATCTATCTATATCTAAAGAAACACTTCTATAAGGAGTATTATAGAATGTTCTTGGTTCTTTAAAATGAGTAAAATAAATATGTTTATATAACATACCATCATTATTAAAATCAGTTTCTAGTATTTCACTGGCTTCGTTAATGCTTTTCCCTATTAAAAGCTCAAACTTTACTGGGTTTGTTAATCCTGCATTTAGCATATATAAAAATATTAGAAATTTCATTATTGATTTTTTACAAAGTTAAAAAATTTCTTATTGGCAATCTGTTTCTGCTCCAAAAAGACTGCTAATATAAGGTGCAGGGCTTCTAATTGAAAAAGGTTCAGATAAATGCATTCTTCCTCCAAAAACAGCAAGACTAGTACGTAAACTATTTTCAAAAACATTTCCTAATTGTTGTTTTGATACTTTTGGGTTAGCAACTATATAAGCACTTGTAGCTCTTAGGGCTGCTGTTACTGCCGTTGCCGTTTTATTTGCAGCTTCTCCATTCCTCATCCAATTAGGCATAGTGAAATAAATTTTTTCGTAAGAAATTTCAATCATGTTAGCAAAAAAACCACCATTAGGGGTTATTCCACCACCATAGAAAGTATTGCTCATATTTGTAACTCCACATCCTCTTCTACTAAACCCAGGTGGTGATGAATATTCAAAGCTTCTGCAATCTGCACCAAAAAAAGGGTTAACTCCATTATCTGTATTCTCAATATCAATGTAGCCATTGTCTGTGAATGAGAAATTATAACCATAACCTATGGCTAAATCATTCTCATCTGTTTTAGGGATTGTAATATCATTAACAGTTAAAATATTTCTAATAATATATCCTTCATATCTTACATAATCATTTTCCTTAAATAATTGAGAAAGTACATTTCCAAAATGCTTAAACCCTTCTTTAATTGCAAAACTGTTCAGTTTTATTTTTAATATTCGATTTTCAGAATTTGAAGACGCTAGAATAGGTGCGCCATCAGCTCTATACAGGTTTATATCCGGTGCAAATTCTTTACCATCTTGTAATTGATTTAATAAGTAATTTATACAATCATGAGATACTTTAGAGTAGTCATTAACTTTAAAATATTTAATGACTTCATTATATAAATCAGGTCTATCAATTAAGAATTGTTTGTTAACGTCTCCTAATCCATTTATTGCTGCATCCTCAAGTAAATCATCAATTTTTATTTTATCAAGAAGTTCTTTAAGTTTTTTTTCTCTTTGAATTTTCATGAAATGAGCAGCAGAAATACCATAAAGCTTTTCATAATACCATCTAGCTTTATCACTAAAATCAAATACCGATGGAATTGGATTTATATTATATTCTCTAGCATAGGATTCAATAAACTGCGCGCCACCCATTCGTCTCATTAAAAGCTGTTGGCCACTTAATTGCATAATGTCAAGTCTATAAAAGTCTCTGAACGAATTATTAGCATAGGTTTGCATTAAGTTTAAACGTTGTAAAGGAGTACTAAAGCTATTAATATACTTCTGCTGATTATGAGCAATTACATTTAAAATCTCATGATTGTAGAGTTCATTACTTCTAACAGCATTTTGAACATCTAATAAATTTTCTTTAACATTTGTTTCAAATTCAAGAAGGTTCTCATTATTGTAAAAAGAATTAATATCTGTATTTATTAAAGTATTAACAGCGTTAACAGTTTTTAAATCATTTAAAGGTGTGTCACCATGTTTTAAATGACCATAAGGTGAATTAATAATACCTACATTAAGCTCTTTTTTTCTATATTCAAGAAGCTTAATTTCTTTTAATTCTTTATTTCTAATTGCAGTTTTAAGAGCTACTTTATTATTGTAGGTATTAACAACACCATCTGTTCTTCTTTTAACTTCTCTAAATTCAATGTTTTTATATACATGTTTCATTGCTTCTCCAATACCATTAAACTCTTCATTGTAGCCATTTTCTATAGCCTCTTCTATAACAGTATATTGCCTTTCCATCCATTGCCTATGAAGTCTTTCATTAACTTGTTGAATTATAGCGTATGATTCAACAATAGAATTATCATTGAACTTAATGATAAGATCATTCGGTTCTTCATTAAATCCTCCATCAAAAATGCTTCCTTTTTTAATTAAGAATTCATTTTTTGAATTTAATTGAGCTTTTAGTCTACCCGAAGCTAGCACCACTAAAAGGCATAATATTATTTGTATATTTTTTTTCATTTTAATTTTGTGTTTTGATGATAGTTCTTGTTTTAAGTTCATTATTTACTTTTATAGATAGAAGGTATACTCCAGGATCTATAGAAGAACCATTTACAAAATAATGATAGGTGCCAGGTTTTTGGTTGCTCGCAGATTTAACAATTTGTACTTTAGAACCATCAAGGTTAGAAAGTATAACCTCTGTGGTTGCGCTATTTTCTATTGCATAAGAGACAATTACGTCATCCACAAAAGGATTAGGGTAGAATTTGATAAACTTATCAGTTTCATCAGAAAGTGCTTGTAAGGCTTCTTCAGATATTTCATCCTCAGAATTTTCAAAGGTTATTTTCTTTTCAAGTACTATAGTACTAGGCATACTTTTTTCTTTCCAACTAGGAATCGTACTATTTATTTGCCCTACTAGGTATTGTACATTATTATACGCTTTAAATGAAAAATCTACAGATTTAATGTGGTGTACTAATTCTTTTGGTAATTCCTCTTTTAAGGCATTATAAGGGAGTTTTAAATTAAAATCATTGTAAAAAATAGTATTATCAATTTGACTAAAATCATTTGAGATCTCTTGTTTGTTGAGTTTCCAAGTAAGCTTTAATGATTCTATCCCGTCATTATTATCAAATACTAGTTCAATTGGTAAATGATGTTCTATGTTTTTACCTAGCCAATCGTAAAATAAAATTGTTCCTTTCCATACACCAGTAAGGGTGTTTTCATCAGAAAAAACAGTACTGTCATTCGATGTAACATTTAATACTTCGTCATATACCTTGACTTCCTCTTTTTCGGAAGTGGCTACAGGGATTTGCTCCCCTAATAAGTTAGTTGCTTTAGCAATATCTTTTGGCACACCATACCCATAATAATGAGAGATTCCAAGCCAATACTTAGCCATAGGGTGGGTTGTTTGTTTAAAATAATCTACAGCTTTACGGTAATCTTGTTTAATATCACCAAAACCTTTATAATACATATAGCCAAGAGCATAGGTGGCAAGCTGATTTCCTTTATTATGTGCTTTTTTAAACCATTTAACAGCTTTTCTGTTGTTTTGCTTACACCCCAAACCATATTTATATAAAAGTCCCATTTCAGTTAGAGCTTCCGTTAAGTTTTGTTTTGAAGCAGCTTTTATCAATTTAAAACCTTTTGTTCTGTTGGATAGGTTTTTGCTTTCTAGGTATACTTTACCTAAAATGTATTGTGCTATTTCATCTTTATTATCCTTAGCACAAGGAGATAATAATTGGATAATTTTTTTATAATTAGATTTTGGGTTTTCAGTTTTAAGAAGCTTTAAAGCTTCATTTGTTTTTTCTGAGCAATTGTTTTGTGAATTACTTTCAAAAGAAAGTAATACCAACAATATAAGTACTATTGGTTTTAAGTTGTTTTTCATTTTTTTTTTGTTTATTTAATTTCGCAGAACTATAACTAATATTGATATTAGAAATGTGGATTTCCGCAGTTATATTGTAGTTTTCTGTAGTTGTTGAATATTAGATATTTTTAACTAAAATTATGTATAGCACATCTTATAATTGATATTTTGTATTTGTTCTTGGGTATGCACTGAAACAATGTTAAAGGACAAGGTGTCCCCACGTATTTTAATTACGCTCATATCTATAATATTTAGTGATTACGGTATTAAAAAATGGCAATAGCAATGCATATACAACTGTATAGGATTATGCTACTATATTAAAAGAGTGTTTAAAATTTTTTCTAAACTAGAATTTTAATAGCAATTTTTCTTTTTCCGAGGACAAAAGTATTGTTTGTTATTACATAAGGCAAGTCGATTTTCAATGATTGTATTTTACATTAAATAGCATACTTTTTTACCTACAATCTAAGTTGTTACAATTAATCCATATAATTAAAAAAGCCAACCCAAACAAGATGTTTGAGCTGGCAACCTTAGGGAAAAAATAGAAAAATTAGTCATAAACCAAAGTCCCCCGACTTTCTATGA
>JAHDDQ010000125.1 GCA_020629275.1 Tenacibaculum sp.
CCACTTCTTCTAATGATTACATTCAAGGGCTCAAGGATGGAGAACGTGAGTTTAATCAACAAAAAGTAAAATCAAGAACACAAGAGTTAGAAGATTTAAAAAGTTCTAAATCTAAAAAACGTGATCTTGATTTAGAGCGATAATAGTCGTACAAAATATTCTTTTTACAAATCCAAAACTTAAGAACTAAGTATTTGTTAAAATTGGATATTTTCCTATCTTTAGGAATCTAAATTATTCCCTAATTTATAACGAATTATAGCTCTCAAAAGAGGACTTTTGAGACAATACTGTTTGGGCAATTATTAAAACAATGTAAAATAAAATATAAGCGAGTAATCGCATTTCTATATGGCAAAAAAAACAACAACCAAAAAGCAAAAATCCATTGAAGAAACACTTTGGGATTCAGCAAACAAACTACGTGGAACAGTAGAATCTTCAGAATACAAACACGTAGTCCTAAGTCTAATATTCTTAAAATTTGCAAGCGATAAGTTTGAAGAACGCAAGCAAGAACTGATTGCAGAAGGTAAAGACAAATACCTTGAAATGAAAGAGTTCTACAACATGAAGAATGTCTTTTTTCTTCCCAAAGAATCACGATGGAGCTATATCATTGAAAATGCTAAGCAAGACGATATTGCTTTAAAAATTGATACCGCACTTCATACTGTTGAAAAAAACAATCCAGCTCTAAAGGGTGCCTTACCTGATAACTATTTCTCACGTTTAAGTATGGACGTAAGCAAGCTTGCGGCATTATTAGATACAATAAATAACATCGATACACTTAGGGATAAAGAACAAGATATAGTTGGTCGTGTTTATGAATATTTTTTAAGCAAGTTTGCATTAGCGGAGGGAAAAGGAAAGGGTGAATTTTATACACCTAAAAGTATTGTGAATCTTATTGCTGAAATGATTGAGCCTTATAAGGGAATAATCTATGACCCTGCTTGTGGCTCTGGTGGTATGTTTGTTCAATCTATTAAGTTTATAGAAAGTCATAACGGAGATAAAAAGGAAATTTCTATTTACGGACAAGAATACACTTCTACTACCTATAAGCTAGCCAAAATGAACTTGGCAATACGAGGTATTGCAGCGAATTTAGGAGATGTGCCTGCTGATACGTTTGCAAACGATCAACACAAAGATTTAAAAGCAGACTTTATCATGGCTAATCCACCATTTAACCAAAAAGATTGGAGAGCTGATAATGAGCTGTTAGACGATCCACGTTGGAAAGGTTATGACGTACCACCAAAAAGCAATGCTAATTATGGGTGGATTTTAAACATGGCATCTAAACTCTCACAAAACGGAGTAGCTGGTTTTATCTTGGCAAATGGCGCACTTTCTGGAGGTGGCGAAGAATATAAAATACGTAAAAAACTCATTGAAAATAACTTAGTTGAAGCTATTGTCATTTTGCCTCAAAACATGTTTTATACTACAGGTATTTCAGTTACACTTTGGGTTTTGAATAATAATAAAAAAGAAAGAACTGTAAAATTACCTGATACTACGCGTGATTACAGAAGTAGAGAGGATGAAATTCTGTTTATGGACTTGCGAGAAGTAGGTGTCCCTTTTGAGAAAAAATTTATTCAATTTTCTACTGATAATATTAAAAAAGTCACTGAAACGTATCACAATTGGCAACAAAAAGAATCGGGATATAAAGATGTTCCTGAATTCTGTAAATCAGCAAGCATTGAAGATATAAAAGCCAAAGACTACTCATTAGTACCAAGTAAATACATAGAATTTGTTAACAGAGATGAAAACATCAATTTTGATGACAAAATGAAAGCGTTACAAACTGATATCGCTGATTTATTAAAACAAGAAGCAGAATCGAAAGAAGACTTATTAGCTGTTTTTAAAGACTTGGGTTATGAGTTATAAAAACAGAGCAAACTTTAAACCTTTATCTGAATTTATTAAGAGAGTTAATATTAAAAATAAGGATGGTAAAGTTTCAGAACTAAAAGGTATTAATATAGATAAGTTCTTTATGCCTTCTGTTGCAAATGTTGTTGGTACAGATTTAACAAGATACAAAGTTGTAAAACCACAACAGTTTGCTTGTAATAGAATGCACGTTGGTAGAGATTATCGGTTACCAATAGCAGTTTCAAGATTTGATAAGAACATTATTGTTTCTCCTGCTTATGATGTTTTTGAAATTAAAGATACGAATAAATTAAACCCTGAATATTTAATGATGTGGTTTTCTCGTTCTGAATTTGATAGAAATTGTTGGTTTTATACGGATACAGATGTTAGAGGAAAATTAGGATGGGATTCTTTTTGTGAAATTGAATTACCAATCCCATCTATAAAAAAACAGCAGGAAATCGTAAAAGAATACAATACAGTAGTACACCGTATAAAACTGAATGAACAACTAAATCAAAAATTAGAAGAAACTGCGCAAGCTTTATACAAACATTGGTTTGTGGATTTTGAGTTTCCTAATGAAGAAGGGAAACCTTATAAAACGTCTGGTGGGAAGATGGTGTATAATGAGGAATTGAATAAGGAGATTCCTGAGGGGTGGGCTGATGGTACTCTTGAAAATTTATATAAATTTCAATACGGATTAGGAAATAAAAATCCAAACAACAATGGGAAATATCCAATTTATGGTGCTGGAGGTGTAATTGGTGGATACAACAAATTTAACAGTGAAAATGCCCCAGTTATTGGTCACATGGGAGCATATTGTGGTAAAGTTGTTTTTGCTTTTGGGAAACACTTTGTTACCTATAATGGAGTAATTTGCGTAGCAAAATCTGACGATTTAAAGTGGTTTTCATATATAACTTTATTGTCAAAAGATTTGATGTCAAATACGAGAGGCAGCTCTCAACCCTTTGTTTCTTATGATATGTTATATGAAATTCAAGTTGTTTTACCTAAAGGGTTGATTGCAATTAAATTTGATTCAATTACTAAGAAACTTTTTGATATAATAAATAGAAATATTTCAGAAAATAAATTACTAGAAGGTTTTAAAGATTTACTTCTCTCAAAAATGACTAAGGTTGAGGTTGAAAAAGAGCAAACAAATTAGGTTATGACTATATATCAAGAAATACTACAATGGTCTGCCTCAAGGCCTGATTTTATAAAAGATTCCTTAAGAAGAATTATTGTGTCTCAAACCTTGTCCCAAAATGATATAGACGAAATTACCCTGTTGTTAAAAAAAGATGAAGGAGCAACTGATATTAGCTTAGTCTCTATTCCTTTAGATGCATCTCACTTACCAACAAATATAGCTTTAGGTTTAAACTACCCTAAATTAATCAGCATTAACAACCCTGAAAACATTTGTGCATTATACGATCAAGCAAATCTTGAATTTACAAATTCAGGACTAATTGTGGTCTATGGAAATAATGGCTCTGGTAAATCAAGCTATTCAAGAATATTAAAAAAATTATGCTGGAGTAGAGATAAAAGTATTGATTTAAAGAGGAATGTTTTTAATGCTAATACTGGGCAGCAAAAAGTAAACTTCATTCTTGAAGATAATGGTACTAATCAAACTTTTAATTGGGCTGAAGGTAATCCAACGCATCCAGCATTAAATTCAATTTTAGTATTTGACTCTAATTGTGGTGATATTTATGTAAATAATGAAAACCCAACAGAATACAAGCCAATAGGTATTGATGTGTTAGAAAAACTCATCAGTACACTTAATAAAGTTTCTCAAAGCATAGATATTGAAATCTCACAATACAATACTCAAAAACCATTAATGGTTGATACATTAAAAACAACACCTTCAGGGGTTTGGTATGAAAGTATAGAAAGTAAGAATAAAGAACAGGTAGATGAATATATCCAATTTAGTGATTCAGAAAAGGAAAGGAAAACTGAACTTGAAAAGTTATTAAAAACACAGAATCCTGAAGAAAAAATTAAAACATTAAATGAGTTTAGAACTCGATTAAATACTTATTTCCAAAAGTTTAAATCAATTGAAAATTTATTCAGTGACGAAAACCTAAAGGAGATAATTGAATTAAGAAGTAATTACGAAACAATACATAAGGCATACACAACTGCAACTTCAGAATTAGAAAATATAAATTTATTATCAGGTTTCGGAACAAGTCATTGGCGCATATTATGGAATGCTGCTAAAGATTTTGCAGTTAAGGAAAATCTAACAAATCAAGAGGAATTCCCATCTAATGAATCACTGGAAAAATGTGTTTTATGCCAGCAAGATTTAGACGAAGAAACAAAAAGAAGATTGCTAGGTTTTAATGAGTTTGTTTTAAACGATATTTCAATTCAGCTTCAAAAAATTACTGAATTAATAGAAAATAAAATTGAAGCTATTAATATAATTATTGCATTGCCTTTTGAAAACTATCTAGAATTGAATCAGCATATTGAGAATTTTCAAGAAGAGTATCAAAAGTTCATTACAAGTTTTGAATCAAATAAATCCAACATAATCTCTCATTTAAACAATGGGACTGAAATTAATTTAAACAAAAAAAATCTGTCTAAAACTATTGAAGAGCTAATAGAAAAGGTAGATAAAGAAATAAAAGCTAATACAGAATTACAGCAAAACAGTAGTAAACTTGTAGCAGAATTTAATGAGTTACTAGCCAAGGAATATTTGCATGGTAAAAAAACTGACATCGTTCAATATCATGATGAGTTTTTATATAAAAATTGGCTATCAAGATGCAAGACTAAATTAAATACAACCCAAGTCTCTATAAAAATAGGTGATTTAATGAGCGACCAGGCTGTAAATCTACAACATCGTGAATTTATTACTCATCTTGAATACTTCAATCAAGATTTGGCTACAAAAGTTTCAATAACAAAAACTCGAACAGCATCTGGAACAACTTACCAGAAGTGTGGATTTTCAAATATTGGAGAAGGAATGAATGCGGTCTTAAGTGAAGGGGAACAAAAAATAGTTGCTCTATCAAATTTTTTAGCTGAATGTACCATTGATAATAGAAAAAATTCAATTGTTTTTGATGACCCTGTTAATTCTTTGGACATGGATTACAGAGACCTAATAGCAGATAAAATTGTATCACTATCATCTGATAGACAGATAGTTGTTTTGACTCACGATTTATCCTTTTTACGTTTATTAATTGATACGCATAAGAGTAAACTCAATACGGATTGTGAGGTAATTGGAATTGATAAGTTCAATGGTTTGTCTGGAGTTGTAACGGATGAGATTCCTTATTTGGCTAAAAATGTAGACGAAAGAATTGATTCAATAAGAAGAATTTTAAGAGACCATGATGCATTAGCAATACATGATGCTCATGGTAGGGAAACTAAATTAGATTCTGCAACAAAAAAATTCAGGATGTTGATTGAGAAAACAGTAGAAGAAATTCTATCAAACAAAAGTTACCAAAGATTTAATAAGAATATCAAATTAAGAAAAGATTTTCTTTCAGGCTATATTATTACCGAAGAGCGGGATATTGATTTTTTGTTAGGATTATTTAGCAAGTATTCTGTAACGGAACATGATGGAAGTACTTCTGTTATTTCTCAATTACCAAGTAAGAATGATATACAACAAGACATTACAGGTTATCTAGCATGGAAATTAGACTTTAAAAATAGATTAAGTGCATTTCAGCAATCTTACAATTAGATAGACTATGATCAACAAACAAGACTTCCTTATAGAAGAAATATGGATGCTCACCTTTGGTGGCGCATTTCAGCACAGTGGTATCTATAAAGCGAATACTAAAGAAAAAGAACGTGCCTATTTTAGAAACATGCTTAAAGGCTATGTCGAGAAGATTGTTTTAAAAAAATACAAACAGTCCGTTTTAGACCAAGAGCATCTAGAAAATATTGTTAGCATTTCAAATTACACAGCATCCTTTAAAGAAATACTTAAGGCACGTATTAATATTGGCATTAGTCAAAAACTGCTTAATCTAGCTTTAAAATATTACTGGTGTTTAAATCTGTTACCAGAGCCACCGCATTTTCCTGTAGACAGAATTATTCAACAAAAAATATACAAGCAACCCATAGTTAATTGGACACAGCTAAATGATGTAGATATCTATATGCAGATTATTAATGATGCTAGGGCTTTGGCAAAGCAAAACGATTTGAGTTTGGCTCAATGGGAATTAGAAAACTTTATCAGACGATAAAAACAAAACTAATTCTCATATAAAACATGATAAAATAAAAAAGACAATGAAATTTACAGAATACCAACTAGAAAAAGCATTTATAGAATTACTCAAAGCGGAAGATATTCCGCATGTTAATGGTGCAACAATTTCTCGGGATATTCAGGAAGTTCTAATTGAAGATGATTTAAAATCATTTTTATTATCTCAATATAAAAGTGATAATCTAACAATTTCTGAAGCAGATCAGATTGTAAGACAACTTAAAACTTACTCGGCTTCAGATTTATATGAAAGCAATAAATCTATAATGAAATTGGTGGCAGATGGATTTTCATTCAAGCGAGAAGATCGAAGCCAAAAAGACATTTGGATTTATCTTATCGATTTTTCTGAACAAAATAAGAACAGCTATAAATTCGTCAATCAATTAGAAATTGTTGGATACGAAAAAAGAATTCCAGACGGTATTTTATACATAAACGGGTTACCATTAGTAGTTTTTGAGTTTAAAACAGCTATTAGAGAAGAAACTACTATTCATGATGCTTATGTCCAGCTCACTACACGTTATAAAAGAGATATACCAGAACTATTTAAATACAATGCCTTTTGCGTTATTAGCGATGGCGTTAATACTAAAGCTGGGTCATTTTTTGCACCGTATGAGTTCTTTTACGCTTGGCGCAGGGTATCAGGCCTTAATAAGGATGTAGATGGTATAGATGCCATGTACACGCTTGTTCATGGAATGTTTAATCATTATGACCTCAGAAGTATAATTCGTAATTTTATTTACATCCCAGATGCATCAAAAAAAGATGAAAAAATTGTTTGTCGCTACCCACAATACTATGCGGCAACAAAATTATATGAAAATATAAAAGCACATCAAAAACCACTTGGCGACGGAAAGGGTGGTACTTATTTTGGTGCAACAGGATGTGGTAAAAGTTTTACCATGCTATTTTTAACACGTCTTTTAATGAAGAGCGTGTATTTTAGTAGTCCAACTATAGTACTTATTACCGATAGAACTGATTTAGACGATCAATTATCTGGTCAATTTACTAATGCCAAAGGCTACATAGGAGATAATAATATTATAAGCGTAGAGAGCAGAGAACATCTACGCAAAGAAATACAAGGCAGACAAAGTGGTGGTGTATTTTTAACCACCATCCATAAGTTTACAGAAGACACAGAACTACTTACTGACCGAACAAATGTTATTTGTATTTCAGATGAAGCACATCGAAGCCAAACTAACTTAGATCAAAAAGTGACCGTAACAGAAAATGGTGTAACTAAAACGTACGGCTTTGCAAAATACCTTCACGATTCTTTACCAAACGCTACCTATGTTGGATTCACAGGGACACCGATAGATTCTACCTTGGATGTCTTTGGAGAAATCGTAGACAGTTATACCATGAACGAATCTGTAAAAGACGAAATTACGGTACGATTAGTTTATGAAGGAAGAGCAGCTAAGGTGCTACTTCAAAATGAAAAATTAAATGAAATTGAAGCTTATTACGACCAATGTGCAGAAGAAGGTGCCAATGAATATCAGATAGAAGAAAGTAAAAAGGCAACGACCAATATGAATGTCATTATTGGCGATCCAGACCGCATAAAAGCAGTTGCTAAAGATTTTGTAAATCATTATCAAAATCGTGTTGATGAAGGTGCTACTGTTAAGGGAAAAGCCATGTTTGTGGCAAGTAGCCGACATATAGCTTATGACCTTTATAAAGAAATTATTGCCTTAAAACCAGAATGGGCTGAAATAAAAACACACGAAGAGGGAAGTCAGCTTACCGATAAAGAAAAGAAGGAAGTAAAACCTATTGAGCGGATTAAACTGATAATGACGCGCGGAAAAGATGATCCTAAAAAGTTGTACGATATGTTAGGAACAAAGGAATATCGTAAAGAATTAGATAGGCAATTTAAGAATGCGAAATCCAACTTTAAAATTGCCATTGTCGTTGATATGTGGCTCACAGGATTTGATGTTCCATTTCTAGATACTATTTACATAGACAAACCTATTAAGCGACATAACCTTATTCAAACCATCTCTCGCGTAAACAGAAAATTTGCAGGAAAAAATAAAGGGCTTGTTGTTGACTATATTGGTATTAAAAAACAGATGAACCTAGCTTTAGCTGAGTTTGGAAAAGTCGATGGGCAAGACATTGAAGAGGTTGAAAAATCAATAATAGTAGTCAAAGATCATATAAACTTATTACAAAAAATCTTTTATAAGTTTGACAGTTCTGGCTATTTTAAAGGTGATCCAATAACGCAATTACAAACTCTCAATAAAGGAGCAGAATTTGTACAGCTTACCCAAGAGTTAGAACGTCGTTTTATGGATTTGGTAAAGCGTCTAAAAGCGGCTTATGATATTTGTGCAGGTAGTGATGCCTTTACTGATAATGAAAGAGACCATATTCATTTTTATTTAGCCATTCGTTCTATTGTATTTAAATTAACAAAAGGGAACGCACCAGATACCGCTCAAATGAATGCTAAGGTTCGTAATATGATAACTGAGGCACTGCAAAGCGATGGTGTAGAAGAAATTTTTAAAATGGGTGATGAATCTCAAACTGAAATAGACATTTTTGATGAAGATTATCTTGCTAAGATTGAAAAAATTAAGTTACCAAATACCAAAATTAAATTACTGCAACAGCTACTTACAAAAGCTATTGGAGAACTGAAAAAAGTAAATAAAGTTAAGGGAATAGATTTTTCTAAAAAGATGCAATCATTGGTAGAAAAATATAATGAACGTAAAGAAAGTGATGTTTTACGAAGTGAGGTATTAGAGGATTTTACCGACGAAATTATTGACTTGTTCTACGAGCTCAAAAAAGAGAAAGATTCCTTCAAAGATCTTGGAATTGATTTTGAAGAAAAAGCATTCTATGACATTTTGAAGACACTAGCATTAAAGTATGATTTTGAATATCCAGAAGAAAAACTTTTGCACCTTGCTAAAGAAGTGAAGCAAGTAGTAGATGACAAAGCAAAATATACCGACTGGAGTAAACGAAGTGATTTAAAAGCAGAACTCAAGGTGGATTTAATAATTCTTTTAGCTGAAAACGATTATCCACCAGTAGATAGAGATGAAGTTTATAAAGAAATTTTTGAGCAGGCTGAAAACTTTAAAAAGTATAATAAATGATGTAAACGCTGATGTTAGAAATAAGAAAAAAATCTAAATACCTTCAACTTGTATATGCCTATAGTGATTCGGGATTCAGTAATGATGATTGGGTAATTAATGAACTAAAAAAGCATAATTATGTTGGAATCGCACACAGGATTTTTACTCTTACCCCTGAATATCTAGCTGAAAAATCAAGGTACAACATTAGTGTTCAAGAATTTATATTAGGATTTCCAGATGTTGTTTTTAACATTGCTGAACTTATAACATTTGAAGAAGGAAAGATAAAAGATGAGTATTTTGAAATTTATCCTAATGTACTAGTAAGAGAACGTAGAATCCTTCTTCATAAAGATATTGAACCAGACATAGGCTTGTTCATTGCAGAAACAAATATCTCTATCTTCAAGCAGATGGCAGAACTCGTCGATGGAGATATTATTATTGGTGGTAAAATTAACAATAGCATACCTCTTGAGGAGTTCTATGGATTAATTGAAAACTTTCCAACTTCTTATGAAAAAAAACTATATGCTCAGGCTCGAATATCTTCGGTATTAAAAAACTATTTTGATCATGTAAAAGATTCAGAGAAAATCTATATAAAGTATCGAAATAAGAAACCATCAACTAAAGGAACTAGCCTCAAAAAGATTTTTGAAGAATACGAGGTTAATAAATATCAAACTATATACGACAAATTATCTTCAATGCTTAATGATGAAGATAATTATAACGAGACGACGTGGCAGCTAGAAATTATTGATATCCTTCTCCTACTCTATCCTAAATATATTGCTGTTTTCAGAGAAGTACCTGTTAATGCTGATGATTTAAAAACAAAATCTTTGGACTATCTTTTCGTTGATGCTAACGGAAATGTTGATGTGGTCGAAATTAAGCAACCTTTTGACCATGCAATTATGACAAAGGGGAAGTATCGAGATAATTATATTCCATTACGTGAACTATCTGGAACGGTTATGCAAATAGAGAAATATATATACTACTTGAACAGATGGGGAAGACGAGGTGAAAAATTTCTTATTGATAAATACAAAGATGAACTTCCAGAAGGGTTTAAAATTCAAATAACTAATCCCAAAGGGTTTATAATAATGGGAAGAGAAAATAACTTAACAAAAGAACAAAAACACGATTTTGAAGTAGTAAAACGCAAATACAAAAATGTAATTGATATTCTATCCTATGATGACCTTTTAAATAGATTGAAGTTGACTATTAAACAAATAAAACTTCGATAATAAGAATTTATGAATCAACTAACAAAAACAGACTTTATTCAATATCTCAATTGCCCAAAATCACTATGGCTTTTGAAAAACAAACCTGAAGACTTCCCGAAAGGTGAGT
>JAHDDQ010000126.1 GCA_020629275.1 Tenacibaculum sp.
ATTTTTTTAATAATAACCTGTCGCTTAGATAATTTTAGCATACCTCTTGCCAAAGCAATAGTTGCTACAACGGGAAGTCCTTCTGGTATTGCTGCAACGGCAAGTGCTACTGCGGTTTCAATAATTAAAAGCATGTCCAAACCTCTAAAATAACCTGTAAAAACAATAAGGATTGCAAAAATGAGAGTAAGCCCAATAAGCCATTTGCTCAATGCATTCAATTTTTTTTCTAACGGTGTGTGCTGTTCTTCAATTTCGGAGCTTAATTCTTGAATTTTGCCAAGTTGGGTATTACGTCCTGTGTATACTACGATTGCCTTTGCAGAACCTTGTACTACAGATGTCCCCCTAAACACCATGTTTTTTTGTTCTGGTAGTGCCGTGTTTTTTGTAAGGGTATTTATGTTTTTTTTTACATCAATGCTTTCTCCAGTTAACGCAGCTTCTTTTATTGATAAATTATCAGCAGTAATTAAGCGTGCATCAGCAGAAACAACATCTCCAGCTTCTGTTAAAATGATATCGCCAGGCACTAAAAATGAGGACTTTATTGCTTTTATTTTTCCATCGCGCAAAACTGTGCACTTAACAAACCCTATTTTGCGAAGGGTTTCAAGAGATCGTATAGCCTGTGATTCCATTATGAAACCAATAGTAGTCGTAATGAAGATGACTGTAATTATGGCAATGGTATCAGGTAAATCATCATTAAAAAAATACGTAAGAAGTGCAGCAATAGCAAGTATAAAAATAATTGGATCATTGAATTGGTCGATAAGGACTTTCCATCTTTTTTTTGACGCCTTAACAGTTGTGTCATTTTTGCCATATTTCTGAATGCGTTGTTGCGCTTCTTTTTCTGTCAAACCTTTTTTAATTGAACTGCCCAATTTATCTACAACAGTTTTTATTGAAAAAGCGAAAGGGGTTTGAATTATATTTGGCATTTGAATATTATTTATAAAGCACAAAACTTAAAAAACCCTCTTACCAAATCTTTAACTTAAAGATTTGGTAAGAGGGTACATCTTTATTGTTTTCTTTTACGGTAATATCAAACAAAAAAAGTTGATGTGTAAAAAAGTCCAATTGAAAACTAGATCTTATGCAATTTGAATTTTCTTTGGCTTTTGTTTTTTTGCTTCCTCTTTTTTGATAAGGTTGAAACTTAAAATACCATCTTTATAATGGGCCTTAACGTTTTCTTCTTTTACCGAATCCGGAAGTTGCAATCTTTTTTGAAAAGCGTTATAACTGAATTCTTGACGCATATAGTCCTCTTCTTTTTCCTTTTTAGAACTTGACTTTTCCGCCATTACATTTAAGCATCCATCATCGATGGTAACTTCGAAATCCTTTTTAGAATATCCAGGTGCAGCCAATTCAACTTCAAAAGCATCTTCGGTTTCTTTAATGTTTAATGCGGGTTCGTTACCTCCGTTGTTCCAAAGACGTGTTCCGAAGAAATCATCAGTATCAAAAAAATCTGGTGCTATAAGATTTCCCCATGGTCTTCTGTTTCTAAATTTAATTAGTGACATAATTTTAATATTTATTAGGTTAAACAATTTAATTAATGCTAAATTATTACCAAAAGGGTGTTCTAGAAATGATTTAGGTCAGTATGATGAATTACTATATCTCATTCCCT
The DNA here is from genome assembly GCA_020629275.1 of Tenacibaculum sp. Taxonomy (GTDB): domain Bacteria; phylum Bacteroidota; class Bacteroidia; order Flavobacteriales; family Flavobacteriaceae; genus Polaribacter. Next base: position 1,652 of record JAHDDQ010000126.1, read on the forward strand.
ATTTTAATTTAGTTTTTTTTTGAAATGTTTTGAATCAATTTCTGTAGAATATTAGATTTTAAACTATTTATATGATGTTCTTGCAGGAAATTATTATTTTGCTTGTTCATAAATTTTAAGCCCATCTTTGTCGCAGTCAATAGAATAATTTCTAGGAAAAATCCTTTTATCTGCATATTTCAGTTTTGGAACATTTTTTTTCCAGAATACCATAATTTATAATTATTTTCTCTTAGCATCTTATCTTTCCTAAGAACATTCAAAATTCTAGTAAAGAATTATCAATTTTGGACTATCATATTGTAGATCGCTTAAATACTGTTGGCCTTTATTTTAATTATGATTTCATTTTTGATTCTTTAAAAAAAGAGTCTTTATAATAAATAACTTTATACTCTTAAAATTCAACAAAAAAGTATTAGGTCTTATGATAAAAATCATGAAATCTATGGGGTAATTATTGATAAGTTTACGGTTTAAAATTAATATTATTATGATAAGCAAATATAGTAAATGGTATCACCCGTATAAACCTGCATCAGATTATAAAAAGAAAGTAGCTTACTTCAGTATGGAATTTGGAATCGACCAATCCTTTAACATTTATTCTGGTGGCCTTGGGTTTTTAGCGGGATCTCACATGCGCTCCGGATATGAATTAAAGCAGAATATGATTGGTATTGGCATGCTTTGGAAATATGGCTATTATGACCAAGCAAGAAACGAAGACCAAACTTTAAGAACAGAATTTAATGAAAAGCATTTTGATTTTCTAGAAGATACAGGTATAGAAGTGGAGGTTAAGCTTCATGACAATCCGCATGTAAAGGTTAGAGCCTATGTTTTAAAACCCGAAGTGTTTGGAACAGTTCCCATGTATTTTTTAAGTACCGATGTTGATGGGAATGACCATTTGTCAAGAAGCATTACAAATCATTTATACGATTCAAACCCAGTAACACGCGTTTCTCAAAGCATTGTGTTGGGCATTGGTGGAGCCAAAGTAGTAGAAGCTTTGGGTGGCGCAGATACTTATCACTTAAATGAGGGGCATGCATTGCCAGCGTTTTATTATTTAAGAGATCGAGGCGTGAAGAAAGACCAGATGGTTTTCACCACGCATACGCCAGAAAAAGCGGGAAATGAAGAACGTGAAGCACGGCATTTAAATAGATGCGGTTTCTTTGGACGTTCACTTTCTAATGATGAACTTCAAAACGAAATGGTAAATGGAGACATGATAAATTATACAATATCAGCCCTAAGAATGTCAAAAAAAGCCAATGGAGTTTCTAAGTTACATGCTATTGTGGCTAATGATATGTGGAAGGACTATTATGGTGTTAGTGATATAATACCCATTACAAATGCCCAAAATCAAAATTTTTGGCAAGACCAAAGTATTAAATCCGCTTGGTTAGATAAGAATGCTGATGCCTACCAGAGCAGAAAACACGAATTAAAAAGAGAATTATTTGATGAAGTTGCTCATCAAACTGGTAAAGAGTTCGACCCAAATGTATTAACTTTTGTATGGGCTAGACGTTTTGCCGCTTACAAAAGAGCAGATTTACTATTACATGATTTTGATAGGTTTAAAAGATTGATAACAAACAAAAAATATCCTGTCCAGATAATTTGGGCTGGAAAACCATATCCTTTTGATTATTATGCTATCGATGTTTTTAATCATCTTATTCATCAATCCAAAAATGAACCCAATTTGGCTGTGCTAATTGGCTATGAAATTGATTTATCCAAAAAATTAAAATGTGGATCAGACATTTGGTTAAACACCCCTAGAATTACACGTGAAGCCTCTGGAACTAGTGGAATGACTGCTGCTATGAATGGTTCCGTTAATGTATCGACCAATGATGGTTGGATTCCTGAATTTGAAAAAGATGGAGAAAATTGTTTTGTACTTCCTGCATTAGACCATAATTTACCTGTTTGGGATCAAGATAGTATTGATGCCGATAATTTATATAACATTTTAGAAACTAAGGTTATTCCAACATATTATGATAACCCTCAAAAATGGCAGGATATTGTTTTTAGTGCCATGGATGATGTTATTCCTGAATTTACAAGTAGGAGAATGGCAGATGATTATTATAAAATGCTGTTTTGATGTAAAATAAGACTTGTTGTCTTTTTTAATAAAAGCGTTTATTTTCAGTAATGGATATAGTAGCATGTTGATTTAAGGAGTGATCGCGCCATTATTTTTGTAAAAAAATCGACAAAACGCTTGTTTTTTACGATTAATTACATAAATTTGCGCATTGACCCCTTAAATCGAAGACATGAAATTAAAAGTTATTTTGCTCAGTTTTAGCTTGTTTTTAGTAACAGGTATTAGTTTTGCTCAAAAAAAGAAAGCTCCAAAAAGTATTATTAGCGAAAAAGTTGTGATAAAAAAATATCATAATGCAGAAGATTTAAGTCGTCTTCAAAAAGGTGATTTAATAGGACTTTATTCTGAAAGAATCCAAGTTCTTATTAAAACATTGCCGTATGTGGCATTTGCAACTAAGCCAGGTATTACTATGTCTTCTTTAGGGATTCCTAATAATAATGATAATAAAAAGGCCTTAGAAAATCAGTTTGAATCAACAGATACTTTTTTAGAGGACACTAATGACTTCCATAGTGAATATTTACCATATTCTGATACCGATAAACTAATTGCAGCCATTTTATATTATGAAGAAATAATGAAATCTTTACATCAATACGGTGACTTTCGTTAATAATTGATTTTCAATTGCCTATTCATTTCTTTGCTCAAGAGATTTTATAATGGAATCTAAAATGGACTCTGAAGTTTAGCGCTAATCTTTGATTTAATAAAATAATTACTTTCATTATTTAAAGGTTTTTTCTTCAAATACTCAGATAATTTAACTACAAATATTTAGTAATCTCATTTTTTTACATCAAATAAGTTACCGTTTATCGAGTTATTATGTTAAATAAATTAATCAAAAGATGTATTTCGTCGAAATAATTGGTATTTCATGGGATTATTTCTATTTTTGAATATAATTACTATAAAAAAATCATATTTAGTTTTTTAACTATAAATGTTTAACTATGAAAAACTTTACCCAAATCGTTTTAATATTTCTTTTTGCAAGCCTAATTACTTTTGGACAACAAGAAAAAGGAATTATAGGCTCAAATAATTGGCTTAATAATTGGACAGAATTTAAACCCAATCAAGAGGACTATGGAGAGCCAACAAAAATATTAACAGGAAATATTGTAGAAAATACAACGTTACACAAAAGAGAAGTATACTTATTGCTAGGTAATGTTTTTGTTACTAATAATGCTACACTTACCATTGAACCTGGAACGGTTATAATAGGCGAGTATAAATCTAAAGCATCGCTTACTATTACTAAAGGCGCTCGTATAATTGCAGATGGCGTTCAAACAGATCCTATAATTTTTACTTCAAACCGAAGTGTTAAAAGAGCAGGTGACTGGGGAGGACTAATTATACTTGGAGATGCTCCTACCAATAAGTTTGGTAACGGTTCAGTATCATCATTTTATACCCAACTTAATTCAACAATTTATGCTAATGCAAATTATGGAGGTCAAAACCTTGAGGATACATCTGGTATATTGAGGTTTGTTAGAATAGAATATGCAGGGAATAGAATGAATAATGGTGATTATTTTAGTGGATTATTATTGGGTGCTGTTGGTAATCAAACAATTTTAGAAAATATTATGGTAAGTTATTCTGGAGGAAATGCTTTTGAAGCACGTGGAGGTTTACCTAATATGTATAATATGGTTTCATATAGAGCAAATATCAACGATTATAAATTTAATTACGGAGCGCAATCTAATTTGATTAACTCATTGGCTATAAGATCTCCTTATGTATCAAATAGTTCTGGTTCAAGGTGCTTGCAAATCCTGTCCTATGATAAGAGAGAGCAGGTTGATTTTACTAAAAGCGGAACATCTGTTGTAGCTAAGAATTTGACTTTTGTTAATGATAGTGAAAATTTAAAATCTGAAATAGAAATGGGCTTGGTAAATGAAGCTGTTTATGTTGGGCATAATGCTTCGCTTGATATGAACAAAAGCGTTATATCGGGTTTCAATCCAGCCGTAATTTTAGAAGACAAGATTAATATTAATCAAGAGAATTTAGAGAAAATTAAATTTTCTGCCATGTATTTTAACAATTGCAAAGGAAACATTTTTGTTGAGGATAATTCTAATAATGAGGATTTAGAGAATTGGTATGGTAATAGTGCCTTTTTTAACGTGTATTCTAAAAGCGATAATGCTGAAACATTTATAGATTTACGAAATAAGAGAAGACCAGATTTTAGATTGCGGATTAATAAAATAATTGCTTCAAATGAAGTTGACCCAGATTTAAGGGATAACTAAAAGCGCATTAGTTTGTTAAAACTCTAGACCTAATACTTCTTGTTTTTCTTAAATTAAGGAGTTCCTTGTTGTACTATGAATAGTTAAAAAGGTAGTGGTTTCTGGGCGTTTTATTTAATGTGCAAAATAAAAGTGTATGAGAAACTTTACTATAATTTATATTGTTTTTTTAGTTTTCTCTTTAATAGAAAGTGGAAATGCCCAAATAGTTATTGGTAAGCCTGATCTAGGTTTTAGTCAAGCTTGTGCAAGTCCTTCGTTTAATACCTATAACATAACGTTTACTTTTTCGCCAGAGGCAGCACTTGGTTCAACAAATCAATTTAAAATAGAACTTTCTGATAAGACTGGAGATTTTTCAAGTGCCACTACAATTTACACTTCTGGTACAGGAGCTATAACAACATCACCTGCAACAATAACCTTTTCTGTACCAACTACAATTAGCGGAGAAGCTTATAAGCTGAGAGTTAAAAGTACAGCTCCAGTGGCTACAAGTGTCAATTCTGATGCTTTTGCAGCATATTACAAAATTCAAGACACCCCTTTTTCTATTAATAATTTAATAGCAACAGGAGCGTATTGTTCCGGAGGAACTTATTTGTTAACTATAGATAACCCTGGAAATGATTCAAATGATTCGCCATTACTATATACTTCGTTAACCTATAAATGGTATAAGGAAACCGGTCCAACCACATCCGATTTTGTAGCAGATGGAGAAAGTCTATCTGTAAATCAACCAGGGACTTATTTTGTTGAAACTAATTACGGCACCTGTACTTCCAATTCATTTTCAAACCGTGTTACCGTAAGTGAGTCAACATCAGGGAGCTCGTCTAGTATTAGTTCTAGTAAAGGGAATCCTTTTTGTTCAAGCGAGGGTGCTACATCTTTAAGTGCTATAAATGGTAATAGCTACCAATGGTTTAAAGATGGAACTGAAATTTCTGGAGCAACCGAACAAATGTATATGACCGATGAATCTGGAACGTATTCTGTAAATATCGATTTAGGGAATTGCATGACCAATGCATCTATTAAATTAGAAAGTACTGGTTTTACAAGTAGTATAGATGTAGATGTTCAAGGCATTAATACCATTGAAGAAAATGAAACCTTGTTTGCTACTGTAACAACAACGGCCAACAACCCAGAGTTTACATGGTATTTAAATGATAGCATGATTTCTGGTGCTGTTAATAATACTTATGAAATATCCCAAACAGGAAATTATAAGGCAATTATAACACAGACTTCGGGTTGTACAGCTTCAAAGGAATTTGCTTTTGTAGTAAGAACGCCATTCCCAGATGTGGCCAACATTCCAAATATAATTAGTCCTAATCTTATTGATGGTATAAATGACACCTGGGTTATCCCCCAAGACTATGTAAATGGAACAAATACCGAAGTTATCATCATGAATTCACAAGGGAAAGTGGTGCTTCAAACAAACGATTATCAAAATGATTGGCCTGAGGGTCAAATAGATATTAAAGCTATAAACCCAGTTTACTATTATATCATTACCACTGCTAATGGGGTTACAAAAAAAGGATCAATAACGGTCGTCAAATAGCATGAAAAAACATCTATTATATATAGTTTTATTTTTCTGTTTTACACAGCTCCATTCTCAAGAAGATGGAGTTGTTGCGTTTAAATTGCCCGTTAGAAATTCGTTAAGATTTAATAAATATGCCATTAACCCAACCTTTAGTTTTGTTAGAGAACAAAATAAATACATAAGTTTTTCTAATAATAGACAATGGGTTCAATTTGATGATGCTCCACAAACGTACTTATTTAGTTATTCTGGAAGGTTTCGAGAAAATATGGGTATTGGAGTAGGTGTCTTTCAACAAAATTATGGTGTGTTAACTACCTTTGGAGGTCTTGTGAATTTCGCTTATAATGCTGCTCTTGATAGAGATAGTAACTTAACTTTTGGTATGAACCTTGGGTTTTATAAAAGTGGTATAAACGAAGGTAATGTGGTTATAAATTATCCTGACCCAGCATTAAATAATATACCATCAAATTCATTAATCACCATAAATCCGGGTATAAACTACGGAACCACCTTTTTAGATTTTGGTGTGTCTTTAAACAATCTTGCGGCATATAATTTAACGACTTCAAAAATGATTGAAGAAAATCCTGAGCAAAGTATTCAGGCACATGTTATGTATACAGGCTATATAGACATGCGAGGGTTTCTTGATGAGAGTAAGTTTACTAGTTTAATAAGGTCAGAATTCAAAAAAGACCAAACAGTTGTTTCAGGAATTATGATGCTAACGGTACCTAAAGGTATTTGGGGACAGGTTGGGTATAATAGTTTATATGGAATCTCAGCAGGTATTGGTTTAAATATTAGTACTCATATAGCTATAGAATATAATTACGAAAAGGCTATTGGCGATTTGTCAAATTTTGGAAATTCTCATGACTTCACGTTAGCTTATAAATTTAAAAACCGTTATAGGTATGATTATAGTGGCGATGATGATGAAGCTGCACTTATTATAACAGAGAAAAAGAAAAACCGTGTTGCAGCAAAGAGAAAATCTATTAATCAACCCAAAGTAGATCGAAACGCTATTGCAGAAGAAAAAGCCAAAGCAAAAATTGTTGCAGCTGAAAAAGTTAAAGCCAAAGCAGCTGCTAGAGCTAAATTGGTAGCAGAAGCAAAAGCTAAAAGAGAAGCCAAAATTCAAACAGTATCTCAAGCTATAGAAGAAAAATCACAAGAAAAATTAGCAACGACAGAAGCTATAAAAGCTGATCAAGAAGCTCAAATAAAACTTGCAGAAGGTGCAAGAATTAAAAAAGAACAAGAGGCTCGGGCAAAACTAGAGGAAGCAGCAAGAGTTAAAGCAGAAGAGGAAGCTCAAATTAAATTGGCAGAAACTCAAGCTAAGTTATTAGAGGTAGAGAGAGTTAAGGCGGAACAAGTAGAAGCAGCAAGAGTCAAAGAAGAACAAGAAACTCAAGCTAAGTTAATAGAGATAGAGAGAGTTAAGGCTGAACAAGTCGCTAAAGCAAAACAAGTAGAAGCAGCGAAAATTAAAGCAGAGCAAGAAACCCAAGCCAAATTAGCAGAAGCAGCAAGAGTCAAAGAGGAACAAGAAACTCAAGCAAAGTTAGTAGAGGCAGAGAGAGTTAAAGCAGAACAAGAAGCTCAAGCCAAACTAGCAGAAGCAGCAAGACTTAAAGAGGAACAAGAAACTCAAGCAAAGTTAGTAGAGGCGGCAAGAGTTAAAGCTGAGCAAGAAGCACAAGCTAAATTAGTAGAAATCGCAAGAGTTAAAGAAGAATCTGAAGCAAAACAAAAAATAGATACCTTAGAATTGGATGGGGTATTGGTTTCAACTGCAAGAGATAGAGAAGCTTTAGCCATGGAAAGTCTAACTAAATTAATGTCGAATTCTAAAATAGAGCAACAAGATTTATTATTAAGGTTAAGTGAAAAAGTAGCTAATAAACAGCAAGACCTTCAAGATTTAAAAGAAGAAAATGATTTAAGTGAAAAAGGGATTTTTCAGGCTCCAAAGGCTTTTAAAAGCGTTACAGCAGAAAATGCGGCATTAGAATCGCTAAAAGTAGAGATTGATGATGCAATAAAAAGTCAAAATGAAAAGGTTCAAGAATTAGAAGATTTATATAATGAAAGGCTTAAGAAAATCAGAAACAAAAAAGATTCACTTAATATTTCTTATTTGAAAAAGATAGAAAAATTAAAAATTGAACAATCCCAAACTGTTCAGTCTAAAGAAAACTTAATGTCAACGCTTGATGAGATTAAAGTGGCCACAGAAATAGAAAGAAAACGAAGAATAAAACGTGCGGCATACGATAATGAGCAAGATCGATATTTGAAAGATAGAGCAACTTTAGAGCGAATCAAGAAATTTACTGATATCAGTGAAACACCGCTAACAAAAGAAGATTTTGATAATGGAGAAGAACTGAGTAACATACAGATTGTAAAAGATATTAAGCATGTTGAGAGTGGCTATTACTTGGTTGTTGCTGTACATAGTGATGTGAATAAAAGAGATGAGTTCTTAACCAAAACAGTATCTGCTGGACAAGCTAATGTTAACTTCTTTTATGACGTGAATACGAGCAAGTATTATATTTATTATGATAAATTTAATAATATCAATGAAGCCAAAACAGCATTAGAATCAAAAGGAAGTAAACCATATAATAGTAAAATGTCTATGGTTAAAATAGAAAATTAAAATTTGATGTATTAGTTTTTCCTTTTCGGATTGCTAATAAATATATAAGATTTATTAATCTGTTTGGTTTAATTTTTCCTAAAAACATTAATGAAACTTCTTCCTCCCTTTGTTTGCAAGGGAGGACAATTTCGATTTAATCGAAATTAGAAGGGTTAAAAAGCACAAAAATTTTACAGGTCTGAAACGCCCTAAACAATAAAAATATTGATAATTAACAACGTCATATTTATGTTTCAATTTGTGTTATGTTCTTAAGTCCAGATGACATATTTTTTCAGTTCATCTTATAGAAAATATTATTTCTCTTTATTAAATTGAAAGTGCAACACAATAAATTTTGTTTTATAGAAATGGTAATTCTATATAAAATGA
>JAHDDQ010000127.1 GCA_020629275.1 Tenacibaculum sp.
AAATAAAACCGGCCTAGGCCGGTTTTTTATTTTCTCTTACGTAATCGCTTCATTAATTTTCGATTAAATTCATGTTCAGCTATTTCTAATTGTAAAATCTTCTTGTAAGGTAAAATTGTGGCGATATCTTTATGAAATTTACTTTTAAGATTATACTTTTTTGTTTTGATTTCATGCATTGAACTTAAGTATTTCTTAGCTTCTTCTTCAGTAATGTTTTCAACTCCTCCAGCAGTTTTAATTTTCATTCGAATATCTTCTCGTTCTTTTTTAAAGAGCGCTCTTTTAGATTTTTCAAAATCGTTATACAAAGGCCAAAACTTAGTAGCTTCAGTTTCTGATAAATCTAGTTTTTCAGTAATAAAAGCAATTTTAAATGCCTTTATTTTTTGTTTACCACCTTTTTTTTGTGCATTAACGTATATAAAGGTGAATAATAGTAGTGTAAGTGTTATTAATGTTTTTTTCATGACTATTGTAATTCTTCAATTAAGTTTGAACTGTCAATTGTATTTAGATATTCTTCCAAATTATCGTTATTAATTTTAACAGATAGTTCATCTTCGGTAAAATCATCTGCTGTAAATAATATAGCTAAATCATCAGATGATATGATATTGTAATCTTCATCAAACCAATCTTCAATATCAGTTGTATTGAAATTGTATGTTGTTACTTCGTTTGAGTTAAAATAAAAGTACGAAGCAATAATTAATACAACAGATGCAGCTATTGCATTAGGTACATACTGTATTATTTTTTTTCGCAGTGAAAGTACTTTTGGTTTGAGAGTATTCGTTGTTTTTATTTTAAATAAAATTTCATTTTCTAAAGTAGCAAAATACATTTCAGGAACCTCAAAATTATGTTCTTCAGGGAAACTATTTTGATTAACGATAATTTGTAAATCATCGTCTAATTTATCAAAGTAATTATCAGGAATAATAAATCCGTCTTTCTTATTTATTTTCTGATTTATAAAATCGATACTATGTTTTGTTTCTTTGTCCATTACATTGGTAAGACTATATTTTTTCTAAAAGGTTTAATTATAGGTTTTAATAAACTGTTCTATTTTTTTTACTGCATGAAAGTATGATGCTTTTAAGGCTCCAATAGAAGTACTCAAAATATCTGATATTTCATGGTATTTTAGATCATCAAAATACTTCATGTTAAACACTAATTGTTGTTTTTCAGGAAGTGTTGCGATTGCTTGTTGCAATATGTATTGAATTTCATCACCTGAAAACCAAAGATCACTATTTAGATTGGAAATTAAATGATGTTTATAGTCAGAAACATCTTGATGTTGTTCTTTAGCTTTTTTATTAATGAATGTAATTGCTTCATTGGTAGCAATTCTATACATCCAAGAATATAGTTTACTATCACCTTTGAAATTATCAATGTTTTTAAATATTTTGATAAACGTATTTTGCAATACATCATCAGCATCGTCATGAGAAATTACAATTTTACGAATATGCCAATACATTCGCTCTTTGTATGCTTGTATTAGATTACGAAACCCAACTTCTTTAGTTGTAGGGTTTTGTAATTGTGCTAAAATGGTAATTTCTTCAGTCAAGTAGATTATTTATTTATAAGACTATAAATTTAAAGAAAGGTTTAATATGGTATTCTATTTTTTTCAAAAGCTTTAGTAACATCTATCAAATAAAAAAGATTCCATGATTAATAATCTGGAATCTTTTTTTATTTTATGATGTAAAGTAAAATTATTTTCTCCTAGTACAACCAAATAAGCGGTTTTCTTCAATAGTTTTAGCTACACCTTTTGGTAACATTTCATGCCATCCTTCTTCATTTTCTTTAATCATTTTTAAAACTTTTCTAGAGAAAATGTGCAATACATTTTGGTCAAAGTTTTCAATGTCTATCAATCTACCATTATTTTTAAAGAACTTGTATAATTCCTTAATTCTTGGATGTACCTTTAAATTTTCTGAATTAATGTATTCTCCAGACTCTTCATCTTTATAAGGATACATATAAATTTTTAAATCACGGAAGAATAATTTCCCAAAGGCTTCTAAAATACCACCACTAACATTTCTATAATATTTTTCGTCGAAAATTTGAATTAGATTATAAACCCCCATTGCCAAAGCCATACGTTCCTTGGTAAATTCGCTAAAGTATTCAACCAATCTGTAGTATTCTTGGTAATTAGTAATCATTACGTTTTGTCCTAAAGAGCACAATAATTCGGCTCTATCAAGAAAATCACGCTCATTAATTTCTCCTTCTGCTCTTAGATTACTTAATGTAATTTCAAAAATGATTTGCGTTTTTTCAGGATCAACTTTTTTCTCTTGAAAAAATAATTTCTTAGACTCTTCATACATGTCCATATTCACCTTGGTTACAGGTCTAAAACTTCCACGTAAGGCAAGTATATTTTTTTTGTATAACACTTGAGCTGGTAGTAAGTTATTTCCATCAGGACCAAACATAACGGCATTAGTCATACCATTTTTTACCAACTGTAAGCTCATTAAGCGATTATCAACGTATGTAAATCGAGGACCAGAGAAATTGATCATATCAATTTCCAGTTTATCCTTATCAATATTATCGTAGAATGATTTTAATAATTCTTTTGGGTTATCATTTAGATAAAAAGCACCATAAATTAAGTTTACCCCTAAAACACCTAAGGTTTCTTGTTGTAAACGAGCGTCGGTTTCTTTAAATCGTAAGTGTAATATTATTTCGTTGTAATCTTCTAAGGGATCTAATTGAAAGCGTATACCTACCCAACCATGTCCTTTAAATTTTTTAGAAAAATTTATAGTAGCTACAGTATTAGCATAACTAAAGAATAATTTATCTGGATGTTTTTGACGATCTAAGCGATCTTCAATTAAATCCATTTCGTGTTTTAACATTTTCTTTAACCTAGGCTCGGTAACATATCGTCTGTCAGTCTCAATTCCATAGATTGCGTCAGAAAAGTCTTTATCATAAGCACTCATAGCTTTTGCAATAGTTCCAGAAGCACCCCCAGCTCTAAAAAAGTTCCTTACGGTTTCCTGCCCAGCACCAATTTCTGCGAACGTGCCATATATATTAGTGTTTAAGTTAATTCTTAATGCTTTACTTTTCGTAGTTGGTACACTACTTATTTTTTGATCTCCCTTTAAAATGACTGCCATTCCTTGATTCATTTAATGCTAAACAAATGTACTGAAAATACAAAGTAATCGTAAATTTTTATGTTATTTTTGTGAGACGAATGAATTTAAAAAAAGACTTAAAAATAACGTTCTTAGGTACAGGAACATCAACAGGTGTTCCAATGATTACTAGTAGACATCCAGTAAGGTTTTCAAAAGATAAAAGAGATAAACGTTTGCGTTCTTCAATCTTAATCTCTTATGGAGACATTAATTATGTTGTTGATTGTGGTCCTGATTTTAGGCAGCAAATGCTGAGAGCTAATGTTGAAACTCTAGAAGGAATATTATTCACACATGAGCACGCAGATCATATAGCTGGTTTAGATGAAATTAGACCTTTTTGCTTTAAAAAAGGAGCATTACCAATATACCTTCATGAAAGAGTCTTGAATGCTTTGAAAAGAAGGTATGATTATATTTTTGCTACGGAAAATAGGTATCCATCCGCTCCAAAAGTTGTATCAAAATGTATTACACGTGATGATAAACTTAAATTAGACAATATTGACATTACTCCAGTTGAAGTAATGCATGGAGATTTACCGATACTCGGATATCGCTTTAATAACATAGCTTATTTAACTGATATTAAAACGGTATCCAAGAGTGAGCGACAAAAGTTGCAGGGTTTAGATGTATTGATCATTACTGGATTACGAAAAGAGCCACACGCTACCCATCTGAATATAGATGAAGCATTACAACTTATCAAAGAATTAAAACCCAAGAAAACTTACCTTACTCACATAAGTGAATTGCTAGGATTTCATGAAGAAGTAGAGAAAGAATTACCAGAAAATGTTTTTCTCGCCTATGATGAATTAGTCGTAACAGTCAGTTAAACTTCGAGTTTACTTTGATACTACACGAATATGTATTGAGTAATTACAAATATGTATATATTCAGTGGTTATAATTAAAAAAAGAAGTATTTTTGCGCCCACAAATTATTAATCAATTTTAAATTATGAAAAAAGTATTTTTAGCAATTGCGATGTTAACTTTAGGAGTAACAGTTAATGCACAAGAGTCTGAAACTAACAGTCAAACAGAAGAAGGAAAATTTGTAATCGAAGCTAACACAGGATCAGCTACAACTGGTAACACTAGTTTTGCTTTATCATCATCTAACGGTAACACATCTTTTTCAGTAGGATTAGATGGAGGTTACTTCGTAATGGATAACCTTGCAGTTAAAGCAGGTTTAGGATACAATGATTTCGGAGAAGCTTTCACTTACAAAATTGGTGGTGAGTATTATATCGCTGGTCAATTTCCAGTAGGAATTGATTTCACAGGTACTTCAGTAACTGGAGGAAGTGTGAACTGGGTAGGTTTACAAGGTGGTTACGCTTATTTCTTAGGAGAGAACGTAAGTATCAAACCAGCATTAAGATATAACATCGGTTTAGATGACGGACAAGAAGGTTTATTCCAAGGTTTAATTGGTTTCGCTTTATACTTCTAAGGCATTATCAAATACCATTTTATAAAAAAAGGCTAGAGAATTTTCTCTAGCTTTTTTTATGTTCTTTACCGAGCGTAAATGATTAATTATTGATAATGTTTAGCACAGGTGAACAAGTTAGGAGATCAGCAATAGCAATATAAAAGTACACTGCTAATCAAGATTTAATAATGTTTTAGCTGCGCTAAAGGGCGTAGTTTTTCCTGTTTCTAGATTTTTTATTTCTGTAGCTAAAGCTTCTTTAATTTTTGGATTTTCATAAAAATCTCTCTTTAATTGTTCATTAATAGTTGAAAATAACCTTATTTTGATCATTTCTTTTAGTATTGAAATAATTATTATCTTTTGTTTTTTTAATGTATGATGAAATCATATTATAAATATCCTGAATACCTTTGTTTTTTATAGCACTTGCAGTAAGAACTTTAGGTTGCCATCCACTAGGTTTCATAGGATATAAATGTAAGGCTCTATTAAATTCAATTTTAGCGATTTTAGCATTTTTAATATTTTCACCATCAGCTTTATTAATAACAATAGCATCAGCCATTTCTATAATACCTCGCTTAATACCTTGTAACTCATCACCAGCACCAGATAATTTTAAGAGTAAGAAGAAATCTACCATAGAATGTACGGCAGTTTCACTTTGTCCCACACCTACGGTTTCTATAATTATGGTATCAAACCCAGCAGCTTCGCACAAAATTATACTTTCACGTGTTTTTTGGGCCACACCACCCAAAGACGATCCAGATGGAGAAGGACGTATGAACGCATTTTCATCAGTAACTAATTCTTCCATTCTAGTTTTATCTCCTAAAATACTTCCTTTATTTACAGAGCTACTTGGGTCTACAGCTAATACAGCTACTTTCTTGCCAATACTAGTCAAATACTTTCCAAAACTTTCTATGAATGTGCTTTTACCTACACCAGGAACACCAGTAATCCCAATTCGTATAGAAGAATTGGCGTAGGGTAAACAATTAGTAAGTATTTCATTGGCCTTTTTATAGTGCCTTTCATTTGTACTTTCAACTAATGTTATAGCTCTACTTAAATAGGTTATATTACCTTCTAAAATATGGGTAACATATTCTTGTATGGATGGGTGTTTACGTCTATTCAGTTTTATTTTCTGAGCAGCATTTTCGCTTGTAGTTTCTGGTTTAGAAACCCCTTCTTTTTCATGTAAAGCTGATGTCTTCTTATTTATCATTCGTTTTTGTACCAAATAGTATTGTAAATTTAGACATAAAATTTTTTATCAAATGCAACGTCCTTAAAAATATATCGTCTTTAAGACAAGAAACCGATTAATGAAATCAACTAAACTATTGCATAATAAACTTATTAACGAGTGTAAGAATAATAAACCAAAGGCACAACTTAAATTATATAAGCTATACAGTAAAGCTATGTTGTTAATAGCTAATAGATATATGAAAGATAGGTTTTTAGCTGAAGATATTATGCAGGATGCATTTATTAAAGCATTTAAAAATATCGATAGTTATAAAGAAGAAGTTGCTTTTGGAGCATGGTTAAAGAAAATAGTAATAAACCACAGTATCGACGAATTAAAGAAGAAAAAGTTAGTAACGATTTCAATGCATGATGAAGCTATAGATAAGGCGCAAGAAGATAATTGGGAAGTGGAAGATGGAGTTACGATTGAAATGATTATAAGTGCAATATATAAGCAGAAAGAGAAATACCGATTAGTATTGTCTTTATATTTAATAGAAGGTTACGATCATAAAGAAATCTCTCAAATTTTAGGAATAACAGAAGTTACCTCAAGAACGCATTTAATGCGTGGAAAAAAATTAGTAGTTGAACATATTAAAAATACGAATTATGCCGCAGGATATTAGAAAGTTAATGGAAGAGTTTAAGGAAGAACCTTTACCACTTACAAACAAACATGAGGAAAAATTCATAAATAAATTAAAACAAGAATTTCCTAAAAAAAATAAACCATATAAATGGTTATACATAGCCACCTCAATAGTGATTTTATTGGGGGTTGGAATTACATTTTATCCTAAAACTGATACAGAAATAGTTCCACAAATCATTACTAGAGACATAAGCTTGGGAAATATATCTCCAGAGATGCAAAAAATTGAAAGTTATTATTTAACCGCCATAAATTATGAAATGGCAAGTTTACAAGTTACTCCAGAAAATAAGGCCTTATTAGATGAGTATTTTGAGAAGATAAGTAAGTTAGATATTGATTATAAACGTTTAAACCTAGAGTTAGAGAACAATGGTATAAATAATGAAACGATCAATGCATTAATAACAAATCTTCAATTAAGATTACAACTTTTAATTCAGTTGAAAGATCAAGTTAGCGAATTACAATCTAAACACAACAACAATGAAAGCAATACCATATAAGTTTATATTAATTTTACTTACGACCGTATTTAGTATAAATGCTCAAAGTAAAAAAGAGAATTATAAAGAAGAATTTAAAGTAAAACCTGATGTAATTATAGATATAAATACACGTCATTCAGATATTGAAATAGAAACATGGAGTAAGAATGAAGTTGTAGTTGAAGCCTATATGCTGGTTGATGGTGAGGCTATTACAGAAGAAATGCGTAATGCGTTCTATGATAAATGGAATTTTGAAGTGGTAGGTAATAGCAAAGAAGTTAAGATAAAATCAAGAACAAATTCAAGGATAGATATACATTCCTTTAACTTTGATGCCCCTGATTATAGTTTTCTTACAGATAATTTAACTGATTTTTCTCTTGGAAGTTTAGACATTTTAGATTCAATAGATTTTATAACACCACCATTACCACCGGAAGCTCCATTTTTCCCTGAAATGCCTCCTTTACCACCAATACCAGATTTACCATCAGATTTTGATTTTGATGCCTATAAAAAAGATAAAGGTTATTTAGAAAAGTGGAAAAAAGAGAACAAGGATAAACTTGGAGAAAATGCTAAAGTTAAAATTGGGAAAAACTCTATATCTATGACAATCGATGAAAGTAGTATTACAATGAATCAGTTGAAAGAAAAAGAACAGTATAAGATTGAGATAGCAAAAGCAAAGGAGAAGTATAGAAAAGCGCAAAGAAAAATGATGGAAGAGAATGAAAGATTAAAAAGAGAGTTTAAGGCAGAGAGAAAAAAGCATATGGAAGAAAGAAAAAAGGCTTTTAGGAAGTTAGCTAAAGAAAGAAAAGAAAGTAGAAAAGAGATTCAAAAGCTATTAAAGAACAGAAGTAAATTAAAAATAAAACGCTTCATAAAAATAAAAGCACCCAAAACCGCTAAGTTTAATATGAATGTAAGATACGGTGCCTTAAGTTTTTCAAAATAACATAAAAGTTAATTTAAATAAAAAACCACTTCATGAAATGGTTTTTTTTTGTTGAAACTTGTTACCTTTATGCCACGAAAAAGGTGTTTTTAATGGAACTATATACACAGAATCAACTTAAAATATACAATTCACTTTCTAAATCGAAAGAACTATTTAAACCTGTAACTGAAGGCAGAGTAGGAATGTATGTTTGCGGACCTACAGTTTACAGCAATGTTCATTTAGGAAATGTGCGAACATTTATGTCTTTCGACATGGTTTTTAGATATCTATTACACTTAGGCTATAAAGTTCGTTATGTTAGAAATATTACTGATGCTGGGCATTTGGAGAGTGATGCAGAAGAAGGTGAAGATAAGATAGCAAAAAAGGCACGTCTTGAAGAAATAGAGCCAATGGAGGTTGTTCAACGCTATACTGTAGATTTTCACACTGTAACTCAGAAGTATAATTTCTTACCACCTAGTATTGAGCCTACAGCAACAGGCCATATAGTTGAGCAAATAGAGATGATTAAAGAAATCATGGATAAAGGTTTAGCTTATGAAGTAAATGGCTCTGTATATTTTGATGTTTTAAAATATAACGAAGAAGGGAATAATTATGGTATCCTTTCTGGCAGAAATGTCGAAGATGCCATAAATAACACAAGAGCACTAGACGGGCAATTAGAGAAAAAGAATCCACAGGATTTTGCATTATGGAAAAGAGCAGATGAGCGTCATATTATGCGTTGGCCTTCACCTTGGAGCGATGGTTTTCCTGGATGGCATCTAGAGTGTTCAGTAATGAGTTCTAAATATTTAGGAGATCAAATTGATATCCATGGCGGAGGTATGGATCTTAAGTTTCCCCATCATGAATGCGAAATAGCTCAATCTCATGCATGTTCAGGTGTACAACCCGTAAACTATTGGATGCACGCTAATATGCTGTTACTTAACGGACAAAAGATGTCTAAATCTACTGGAAATTATATTTTACCTGACGATATCTTAACAGGAAACCCAGATGCACAATATTTAGGAAAGAGAATTTTGAGCAAAGCTTTTGGAGTGGGCGTTGTTCGCTTCTTTATAATGCAAGCACATTACCGAAGTATTTTAGACTTTTCTAACGATGCGTTATTAGCTTCTGAAAAGGGATTCAATAGACTAATGGAAGCTATCGATACTCTAGAAGGTTTAAAAACTAGCAAAACATCAACATTCGATGTTTCTGATTGGAAGCAAAAGTGTTACGATGCAATGAACGATGACTTTAACTCACCAATCTTAATTGCCAATTTATTTGAAGCTGTAAAGTTTATCAATCAAATTAAAGATGATAAAGCAACAATAACAGCCGATGATTTAGTTTCATTAACAACAACACTATATACATTTGTATTTGATGTTTTAGGCTTGCTAAATGATGCTAAAGAGCAGAGTTCAGATAAACTAGGAGGAGTTGTTGAATTACTAATAAAATTAAGAAAAGAGGCAAGGGAGAATAAAGACTGGGCATTATCAGATCAAATTAGAGATGAGTTATTAGGCTTAGGAATACAACTCAAAGATGGACGAGAAGGAACCTCTTATGCCATAAATTAAGAATTATTTTGAAGAAAATACTTACATATCCATTCATAATGCTTATTCGTTTTTATCAAACGGCTATCTCACCTTTTACACCAGCTACATGTAGATATTCGCCTACTTGTTCTTCTTACACATTAGAGGCACTACAAAAACATGGCTTATTTTATGGAGGATGGTTGGGTTTAAAGAGAATTTTTAGTTGCCATCCTTGGGGAGGAAGTGGTTACGATCCTGTTCCTGAGAAAAAAAATAAAAAATAAGAAATCAAACTTACTACATGAATTATTTAGCAACAACTTGGAATTGGAATCCAGAAATTTTTAATATCGGAGGATTTAGTATACGCTGGTATAGTTTAATGTTTGTATTAGCTTTTGTTGTTGGTACAATGTTAATGAAAAAGATATTTACAGAGGATAAAATCTCACACGATAAAATGGACCCACTTTTCATGTATACGTTTGTTTCCATGCTAATTGGAATGCGTTTAGGCGAGGTTTTCTTTTATAGTTGGGCAGACTATCAAAATAACTTATGGCAAATTATATTACCGTTCAGGAGACAAGAAGGAGCTGAAATGTTATTTGGTATAGTTAAAGGATGGAAGTTTACTGGAATTTCTGGATTTGCCAGTCATGGAGCTGCAATTGGAATACCAATAGCATTATACTTTTTTGCAAAGAAACATTTAAAAAAATCATGGTTATTCATTTTAGATAGAATGGGGATTATGGTTGCTTTAGCAGGATTCTTTATTCGTTTTGGTAACTTTTTCAATTCAGAAATCTATGGAAAACCAACCGGATCAAACTTTGGTGTAATTTTTAAAAGAGCAGGCGAAACAGTTCCGCGTCATCCAACACAGCTTTACGAAGCATTTAGTTATTTAGTTTTGTTTTTTGTGTTATGGCATTTTTATTGGAAAACAGATAAGAAGCAAAAAGAAGGATTTCTATTTGGATTATTTATGGTGGTTTTGTGGTCGTTACGCTTCGTTATAGAGTTTTTAAAAGAAGCCCAA
>JAHDDQ010000128.1 GCA_020629275.1 Tenacibaculum sp.
AAGTAAAATTTCCTCTAATGAACTCAGAAACATGTGGGATCAACTTACTTTTAATGAAGGAAAAAAAGTGATTCATTTAATCTCAAATTACATTAACGAACGTTATTTCTTCTGGCATCGTTGGATTGGTGCTTTAAAAGAAACCAATATTCCTACTAAAATAATTTGGGCAGAAAATGATCCTGTAGCTGTATTCGCAATTGCAGAACTTTTAACCCAAGAAATTAAGAATAATCAATTGTTTCCAATTGCTAATACTGGTCATTTTCCCATGTTAGAGAATCCTGAAGAGTGGACATATTTAGTACTTAAAAAGTCCATCTAATAAATTTTCATTTGTCAACATTTATAGTTCATTTTTTTCTTTTAATCTTTATTTAAACTTTTTACATTTGCAAAAAAGCTATGATCATTCAGGTAACCTTCACCTGTTTTTACATCACTTTTGCTATAAATTAAATAAATACATAAAGCTATGAAACTAGAAGCACAATTGAACTTCTGTAAAAAATGTTTGAATAAAAAATTAAGTTTACAAACAGGAACCGTATGTGGTTTAACCAACCAAAAACCAACTTTTGAAAAAGAGTGTCTTGAATTTAAATTAGACGAAAACTACGTAGAAGTATTGGATGATGTGGCCCCTATCGAGCATCAAGATTTACTATCGCAATTATCTGAAGAAGAATTAGTAAAATTCAGAGCAGAACAAAATTATAATCACGCATTAATTAGCGGTATTTGCACAGGTATTCTAGGAGCTTTACTATGGGGGATTGTAACTATTGCTACTGGTTATCAGATAGGATATATGGCTATTGCTATTGGCGCAGGTGTTGGAATGACTATGCGTTATTATGGTAAAGGTGTTGATTCTATTTTTGGTATAACAGGTGGTATAATTGCTGTATTTAGTTGTTTAGTCGGTAACTTTTTAAGTATTGTAGGTTATTTCGCAAAAACAGAAGGTCTTAATTATATGGATACTCTACTTCAGTTCGATTATAGTTTGGTAATACCTGTAATGACGTCAACATTCAGCCCTATGGATTTATTTTTCTATGCTATTGCTGGTTATGAAGGATATAAATTTGCTTTCAGATCTTTCACTGAGAAAGAATTGGTTGATCTTAAATAGATATTTATATATAAATAAGTTTGTAAAATATAATGTATTAAACGAATCATTTTTAAAAATGGTTCTGTTTAATACATTATTATATTTCTTACATATATCAGCTAATCTTACTCCAAATACCACTTGTTTTTTGTAGTATCAATAAGCGTTTTAAAATTCTTTGATGCTCTGGTTTGGATAAATTAGGGTCTTCGTTTAAAAGGTGTATGGCAACCTGACGCGCTTCGTATAAGATTGGTGAATCTTTTACTACATCAGCTATTTTTAAATTTAGCACACCACTTTGTTGTGTTCCCATAATATTACCCGGCCCTCTAAGTTTTAAATCTACTTCTGCAATTTTGAATCCATCTGAAGTATCTACCATTGTTTTTAATCTTGTTTTACCATCAGATGATAATTTAAAACTCGATAATAAAATACAATAGCTTTGTTCTGCTCCTCTACCAACTCTACCTCGCAATTGGTGTAATTGGCTTAACCCAAAACGTTCTGCACTTTCAATAATCATAACAGATGCATTAGGAACGTTTACACCAACTTCTATTACTGTTGTAGCTACCATGATTTGCGTTTCTCCTTTTACAAAACGTTCCATTTCATGATCTTTATCAGCAGGTTTCATTTGTCCGTGAACAATGCTTATCTGATATTTTGGAAGAGGAAACTCCCTTGAAATACTTTCATAACCATCCATTAAATCCTTGTAATCCATAGCTTCAGATTCCTGAATTAAAGGGTAAACAACATATACTTGTCTGCCTTTTTCTATTTCATCTTTCAAAAATTTAAATACTCCTAAGCGATTACTATCGTATCGATGTACTGTTTTTACCATTTTTCTTCCTGGCGGTAATTCATCAATTACAGAAACATCTAAATCTCCATATACTGACATTGCTAGCGTTCTAGGAATAGGTGTCGCTGTCATAACTAGAATATGTGGAGGAACAACACCTTCAGTATCTGAAGAAGACAACGCACTTTTTTTCCATAGTTTACTTCGCTGAGCTACTCCAAAACGATGTTGCTCATCTATAATTGCTAAGCCTAACTGTTTAAATTGTACTTTATCTTCTAAAATAGCGTGTGTTCCTATAAGAATATGTAATGTTCCATCTTCTAAAGCTTCATGAATCTCCCTTCTTCTTTTAGTTTTTGTAGATCCAGTTAATAGCGCAACTTTAATAGATGTACCTTCTAATAATTCTGAGATACCATTATAATGCTGTGTTGCTAGTATTTCAGTTGGTGCCATGATTGTTGCTTGATAACCATTATCAATAGCTAATAGCATTGTTAATAAACCCACAATTGTTTTTCCTGAACCTACATCACCTTGTAATAAACGATTCATATGAGCTCCAGAGGCTACATCTTTTCGAATTTCTTTTAAAACTCTTTTTTGTGCATTCGTTAAGTCAAAGGGTAAATGGTTATTGTAAAAATCATTGAAATATTCACCTACATGTTCAAATACAAATCCTTTTATTTTTGATTTATTAATTAGTTTTTTTAGTAATAATTGTAACTGTATGAAAAATAATTCTTCAAATTTTAATCGGTATTGTGCTTTTGCTAATAATTCTTGATTTTTTGGAAAATGGATGTTCAACAACGCCTCCTTTTTGTTTAATAAGCCATGTTCATTTCTAAATGTTGTTGCAAATGGTTCTTCAATACTTTCAAAACCTTGTTGTAATAGGTTTTGAAACATGGTACGCATTATTTTATGACTTATTCCTTTGTTGGTAAGTTTTTCTGTAGATGGATAAACTGGCTGCATAGCACTTTGCAGTTTCTTTTTATACTCAGAAACTAATTCCATTTCTGGATGCGGCATGTTTGGGGTATTATTATACCAATTCAACTTACCATAAATTACATAAGGTTCATTTACTTTTAAATTATCTTTTATCCATTTGGCTCCTTTAAACCAAACCAACTCCATAGTACCTGAGTTATCTGAAAAAGTAGCCACAAGCCGACTTCCTCTTTTTTGCTTGACGGTTTTTATGCTTGTTATTCTACCAACTAACTGTACTTCGGAGGTATTCTGCTGTAAATCTTTAATTGTATAAAATTGTGTTTTATCTACATACCTAAAAGGGAATAGATACAATAAATCATTACAAGTTTTTATACCCAACTCAGTATACAATAACTCTGCTCGAGCAACACTTACTCCTTTTATGTAAGTTACAGGTTGATTTAAATTCATTGAACTAACTAAATTCTGCTTTTATCAGTTTTTATGTGTAATAATTTTCCTTCCCAAACAAATTCGATAGACTCAATTTTAATTTTCTCGTGTTGGGTTTCTTCATCAACCACTTCTCCTTCTTCACTTCTAAACAATATTTTACCTTTCTTACCTTTAATATCGTTAGGAAATATAACCTGTTCACTTAACCAATACACGCCACCATCCCCAATACTAGAAACATCAATAGCTTTATTCAACGATTTCCCATCATTAAACAAATAATATCCTCCTCCATTAACCCCACATGCTTCCGCCATATAACTAATGTAAGCCATGTTTTCAATAGAATCTAAACCTTTATTATCATATACTTCCAAAGAGAAAACACTAGTGTCTAGCATTGAAATATTCTCTAGATAACCATCTTTATTTTGATTTACAACTCTTGTAATTGCATATGTTTTTTCGTTAGTTTCGTCTACAGAAACTTTTTTAATCGATACCAAATAGGTAGAATTATTAATTATCTTCTTATCCAATGCAATAAGCCCTCCTAAAACATAACCAATAGTAGCATTGCTACTAATTTTATACCAAGCCCATTCTTTACCATTGTAAAGTTGGGTATTTGTAGATTTTTCTAGAATTTTTACCTCGGTAGCTATTTTTAACAGTGTAATTACATTTGAACTTGTATTTGGTGCTGCTCTTAACTTAACATTATCCCCAAATAAATACGCCTTTTCACCTATTGAAAAATCAGTTATAGACTCTATATATTTATTTTGCCCTTGCAGCTGTAAGACGAGGATTAAAGCTAAAAACACAGCTTGTTTTAATAACTTCATAAGTTTAATTTATTTAGCATTTTTTACTCTCAAACGAAAGTACGAAAAACCATTAAAATCAGCTATATTTGTAGCCTTAATTATATTTAATGAGGTTACATAGAAATTTAACATATGCTGTAATTGACAGTTTACGAGACGTCTTTAATGAAGGTGTTTATGCTGATAAAGCTGTTGAAACTGCTTTAAAAAGAGATAAACGTTGGGGAGCCAGAGATAGAAAATTTGTTGCTGAAACAATTTATGATATTGTGCGTTGGAAACGTTTATACGCTGAAATAGCAAACGTTAAAACTCCATTTTCACGTCCAGATTTATGGCGTTTATTTTCTGTTTGGTGCGTTCTAAGAGGAATTAAACTTCCTGATTGGAATCAAATAGAACCTACTCCTACCCGTAGGATAAAAGGTAAATTCGATGAACTTTCTAGAGTTAGAAAATTTAGAGAATCTATACCTGATTGGATTGATGAAATCGGGGTACAAGAACTTGGAGAAAATCTTTGGACTAAAGAAATTGCTGCCTTAAACAAGCAAGCTGATGTAATTTTACGTACTAATACATTAAATACTTCTAAAGTTAGTCTTCAAAAACAATTGACTTCTGAAGGAATTGATACGGAATTTATTAAAGAGCATCCAGATGCTTTAAAGCTAGTAGAGCGTGCTAATGTTTTTAGAACTGAAGCTTTTAAAAAAGGATTTTTTGAAGTTCAAGACGCTTCTTCTCAATTAGTGGCAGCTTATTTAGATGTAGCCCCAGGTATGAAAGTAGTAGACACTTGTGCTGGTGCTGGTGGTAAAACGTTACACTTAGCTTCTCTAATGGAAAATAAAGGACAGATTATTGCCATGGATATTTACGAAAGTAAATTGAAAAAACTAAAAGTAAGAGCTAGAAGAGCAAAAGCACACAACATAGATACTCGTGTTATTGATTCTACTAAAGTTATAAAAAAACTACACAATAAGGCTGATAGAGTTTTAATTGATGCTCCTTGTTCTGGTTTAGGTGTAATTAGAAGAAATCCTGATAGCAAATGGAAATTACAACCTGAGTTTTTAGATAATATTAGAGGAGTACAACAAGATGTATTACAACAGTATTCTAAAATGGTAAAGCCAGGAGGCAAATTAGTATATGCTACTTGCTCTGTTTTACCTTCTGAAAATCAACAACAAATTGAGTTCTTCTTGAATTCTGACAATGGAAAAGATTTTTCATTTGTAAAAGATAAAAAGGTATTGGCGCATAAATCTGGTTTCGATGGATTTTACATGGCACTATTAGAGAAAAAACAATAATTATAATGATGAAAAAATTACGTTTACTTTATATACTTTTTGTTTTAAGTTTAAATATAACAGCACAACAAGCTTACTACAACAATGTAGATTTAACAAAAACTGGACTTGCTTTAAAGCAAGAACTGGCAACAAAAATAATAAATACGCATACCAATTTTTTAACTTACACTCCTGATGTATGGGAAGCTTGTAAGGCTACAGATGTTAATCCTGATAATTCTTCTGAAGTATTATTGATTTATGGATACAGCAGTTCTGGTAGAACAGCGAGAACGAGAGGAATAAACGATAATGGTGGTGGTAATGGAGATTGGAACAGAGAACATACATATCCTAGAAGTTTAGGAAACCCGGATTTAGGAAGCTCTGGCCCTGGTTCTGACGCACATCATTTACGTCCGTCAGATGTACAATATAATAGCCAGAGAGGTAATAAACCTTTTATAGATGGCACTGGAAACTCAGTAGAGATTTCAGGTGGTTGGTTTCCTGGTGATGAATGGAAAGGTGACATCGCTAGAATGATGATGTATATGTACTTGAGATATGGAAATCGTTGCTTGCCAACTACTGTTGGGGTAGGAAGTAATGCTGCTACTCCTGACGATATGATTGATCTATTTTTAAAATGGAATGCTGAAGATCCGGTATCTGAAATTGAAGATAATAGAAATACATATCACGAAAACACTTCCAATACATTTGCTCAAGGAAATCGTAATCCTTTTATTGATAACCCTAATTTGGCTACACAAATTTGGGGAGGTCCTGCTGCTGAAAATAGATGGGCTACAGCAAGTATTAGTGATTTAGAAAATCTTGAGAAAACACGTATTTATCCTAACCCAACAACATCTGGTCAAATTAATATAAAGACTATAAATCAAACTATTTCTCAAATAAAGATTTACTCTGTTTTAGGTAAAGAAATTTACAGTGCTGCAAATCCAATGTTTGAAGGACAATTCTTTAGCATCGACAATTTAAAAACTGGTATATACCTATTAAAATTGTCTAACGCAACACAAACAGCCACGAAAAAACTTATTGTACACTAATAAAATAAGTTAAAAAAAGAAAAAGCTAGAAGGATATCCTTCTAGCTTTTCCAATCAACTATCAAAAACTAACTACTCACTAACTTTATAGGAAGTAATCAATTATAAGACGAGTTAATTACTAAGTTGTTACGCTTTTGAAGTGCTATTAACTTTTTTTTAAGACATATTTCTAATAGTTTCTGTGTTCTACTTGAAATTGTTCGTTTATGGTAATTGTTCCTGTGGCTTCTGATGTATTATAAAACATATTACCGTTTAGCTTAACTACCACTTCATTTACATCTCTTATTACAATAAAATTCCCAGTTCTTGGAATACTTATATATTTTTCATTTTTTTCATCTGCTAATACAGTAAAGTTTGCGTTACCATATGTTTTATTCTCTATTCTAAACATAAAATGAAATTTTAATTGTTCAATCAATAATAATGGAAATAGCATACTTTTACTTTTAAAAAACCACTTGTGTAAGTATTTTAAGTATCAATGTGTTAAAAATAGTTACAAAAAAAGAGATATCATTTAAAATGATATCTCTTTTACTGATTAACAGTTAAGTCTATTTTATTGGTTTCCTAAAATAATAGGCATTCCACTCTTTCCTGAACCAATTAAAACAACTTTACTATTAGTTGATTCTGAAAGTTTCAATGTTGCTTCTATTCCTTTTTCCTGTAAAATTTTATCCGTTAAAGAAGCGCTTAATATCTTGTTTGCTGTGGCTTTTCCTTCTGCATCAATTCGCTGACGCTCTGCTTCTTTCTTCGCCTTAGCAATCCTAAACTCATATTCTAATGCTTCTTGTTCTTGCTTTAACTTAGTTTCTATAGCTGTTCTTATCGTAGTTGGTAGTTTAACATCTTCAACTAAAACTCTTTTAACTATTAAAAACTGATCTTTTAATACATTCTTTACTTCATCTAAAATTTCTTGCTCGATTACATCTCGCTTACTAGAATACAGTTGTTCAGGAGTATAACGACCTACAACACTTCTTGCTGCTGCATTAATTGCTGGATCTAATAATTCATCTTCATAGTCTTCTCCTTTAGTTTTTATAAGAGCTCCCAAATTGCTAAACTCTGGTTCGTACCATATAGTTCCGTTAACTTTTACTTCTAATCCATTTACAGATAACACATTCATTTCGTCTGAGATGGATTGTTGTCTTACTTTTCTAACAATCATCTTATTCCATGGCAACATAAAATGAAAGCCTTCTCCGTAGGTTTTTTCTGTATCGATACCATTACCTAACGTTTTAAAGATTACTCCACCTTCACCAGGGCCTATAGTTACTGTTGATTTCGAAATGAATAAAATAAGGAATATGGCTATTGGAATTAATATCATTCCCTTTCTTGGGAAACTAAATTCTGGTTGATTTCTTGACATTTTATTAAAATTTTGTTGTTATTATAATCTATCTTTTACGTATTCTATTTTTGTTTTTCCATGCGGAATTGGGTTCCCATTATCATCTAAACTTACCATGATAATCTTATCTATTGTGATAATCTCTTTTCTTGTTAATTTATTTCTAACCTTGCAACTAACTGTTATCGATGTGTTTCCAAATTTTACTACATCAATCCCTATTTCTATAATATCTCCTTGCTTTGCAGAACTTACAAAGTCAATCTCTGACATAAACTTTGTAACAGTCTTAGGTATTTCTAATTGAATTATTGCGTACAGAGCAACTTCTTCGTCTATCCATTGTAATAACCTCCCTCCAAATAAGGATCCGTTGGGATTTAAATCTTCTGGTTTTACCCATTTTCGTGTATGAAATCTCATTATTGTTCTATATTTTTTACTTCAAACCCTACTAACTCTCCATAACTAAAAGCAGTAGTTATTTGCATTGGGTTACAACATGTTTCACAATCCTCAATATAAGTTTGCGAAGTACTTGTATCTAATAACATCGATATTTCTTCCCAACAATATGGGCATTGAAAAAAGTGTTCTAACATTATATTTTACCAAAGTATTTACGTAAAAACCATTCTACCGCCAACAAAGTAACAACAACGAATAAAATCCATTTCCAATCAATTAAGTTTTGCTGTATATGTGTTATTTTTTGAACTGTATAATAATTTTTATTATTGATTAAATCATTTATTGCGGTATCTACTTCTCCTTTATAGTACCCTTTTCCTTTAGTGTGGGCTGCTAATTTTAATAGTTTTTTATCGTTAGCATTTGAAAACTGTTCTTCTATTTGAAAATCTGCAATTTTAAATTTTCCATTTTTAGCAACATTTTGTCCTTCAACTTTAATACTATATTTATAATTACCTGGAGCTAAACCTTCTATTTTTGTTTGATATGCATTCTTCAACAAAGAGAAAGGATATACTTTTTTATCTTTAGTCTCTTCGTTAATAACTGTTAACTGAATAGAGGCTCTACTATCGAATTTAAAGTTATTATCCAAATATAAGGCTGAGATTACAATTGGCTGGTTAGACAGGTAAAGATTATCTATAGAAACATCTAATCGTTTTCGCTTTTTATTCGATGCTAAATACTGTACTATTGTGTTTATAAATTCGTCAAAAGGTTCAAAAGAGTTCTCTTTCAAATAACTTGCTGATCTCCATTTCCATATGCCTTCACCAAAAATTACAGCAAACTTATTTTCCCCTTTTTCAAAGGTAGCTATTAATG
The DNA here is from genome assembly GCA_020629275.1 of Tenacibaculum sp. Lineage (GTDB taxonomy): Bacteria > Bacteroidota > Bacteroidia > Flavobacteriales > Flavobacteriaceae > Polaribacter. The sequence goes on from JAHDDQ010000128.1 coordinate 9,241, forward strand.
GACTTTTTGTTGCTATACCTTTTAACTTCTGATATAATAACGTTTGATGTCCTTTTGCATTTACTACTCCAAATCTATCTTTTAAAGGAGCAAAACTAGCAAATCCAATATCTTTCTGTATAAATGTTAGGAAGCTGTCGTTATATGCGGCAGCATAATTTTCTGTTTGATAAATGGCTTCTTTTCTGAAGCCTAAATTAAGACTGTTTAAGAAATTCCAATCAGTCTTTCCTCCAGTAATTACCAAGAAGTTAGAAGTGCTACTTTCCATCACTTTTTTAAAATAACTATTGGGCTGGTATAGTATAACGAACTGATAGTCTTTTACATTTCCTTTAAATGTATTGATTTGTGCTATTTCGACATTACGCTGTTTGTTTTTTTCTATTGCTTTTTTTAAAGCACCAATATCTGGATGATAGATAGAGGTTAGCAATAATACTTTTGTTTGCTGATTGATAACTTCAACAGAAAAATTCTTCCTATTATTCTTGGTGTTCTTTTCTTTATCTATCTTAGTTAGGCTAGCCGAATAATAGTGAACTCCTTCTTTGTTAGAAGTTAAATTTGTACTTACTGCTATAGAATTACTACTTGGAGACATTGTAAGGTTTTTTGAAAACACCTTACGGCCAGACTTGTAAATATTGAACTGAGTTTTTATAGTCTTTTTACCTTCATAGTTAACATAAGCTTCAACTGGAAATTTATTATTAAGATAACTGTATTTATTAACATTTAACTGACTAATTCGAATATCTTCATAATTCGTTGTATCTCCTATTACAATAGGAAAGACACTTTGTTTAGAACTTGTAAACTCATAATCTTGTCCAATAGTTTGGTTTCCATCTGAAATTAAGACTACAGCGCCTAAATTATCTTTGCTTAGTTCGTTTACAGATTGAATTGCTTTAGAAATATTTGTGTGCCTATCTTTATACGTTAAACTATCACTCGCTTTTACTTCCGTACCAAAAGAAAATAAACGTACATCAAATTTATCTTTCAATTTGCTAGAAGAAGTCAACTTAGTCACTAGGTCTGATACTGTTTTTTCCTCTTTGAAAAACTTAGTAGATAATGAATTGTCTGCAAGGAGTGACAATCTTGGTTTTATGTTCTCTATCTGTGGAATTTTAATCTTCGGGTTTATTAATAGTAAAAGCAATAAAAAAAGACTTAATACTTTTAAAATGAATAGTATGATATGTATTTTCGGTGGATTCTTTTCCTTTAAATAATATTGAATAAACCCAACTACAATACTTAATAAAACAGCTAAAATTATATAAAT
>JAHDDQ010000129.1 GCA_020629275.1 Tenacibaculum sp.
ATGATTATTAAATTATTATATTAGTTATGTGCAGATTTTTAGGCTCTACACGTAAAGATTTTTTTATTACTATCCAAAGAAACCAAAATGAGATAGATGTTTTATACTTTGATGAATATAAGAGGATGTACAATACAGATGAGTTAGAAAGAAAATTTGATTCAGATTGGGCATTTATAGTTGGTGCTAAATCTACAGATACAGGTAACACTTGGAGTTCGGATTATGGATTGCAAAACCTAAACCCTACAGGTTCACCGGCTTTCGATTTTTTGGGGGAATATAAGTATAAATCTATAGACGTGTATGGATTGGCGAGAAGAGGAAATGAATGGAGAGGCTTAAGATTAGATTATAATTAATATAAAATTTTTAAAATGAGAAAAGAATATCTTTTGTTCATAGCACTTTTTTTTGTTTATTACAAGATAATTAGTCAAGAAAAACAAGTAAAAGAAATATTTAGAATTAATGTCATAAATCCTGGTATTGAATATGAAATTCCTGCAGGGAGAAGTTCTACAATTTCTTTTGGTACTGGTATAGGATATAGTGTAGCTTATCCTCATTCGAGTTTTGGAGGAAGACCTGGGATTATTTCATCTTTTAACCCATTTTTAGATATCCAATATAAATGGTTTTATAACTTCGATAAAAGAAAAGATAAAGGATTAAAAATAGATAATAATTCTGGTAATTTTATTTCTGGTAGAGTTTTAACAAGGGCAGAATCTTTATTTGGAAATTCCAGCGGAACTGAAAATTTAGATTTTGCAGTTGGTCCTACATGGGGGATACAAAGGAATTATGGAAAGAGACTAAATTTTTTATTTGACCTAGGACCAATTTATTATTTTGATATTAATGGAAGAAGTGGTTTTTTTCCGTTAATGGTTCAGGTTAATTTAGGGTTCAATTTGTAAAAAACTATATAAACTAATTATTTTATATGTGAGAAATTCTATTTGAAGTCAAATTGCAAAAAAATATTTTTCGGAAACTATTTAATTTTTTAAGATTTTAGCAATATTTATTTTAAGTTGGTTAACCTAATTTTATTTCTGACATCAGAAAAATATGTTGTTAAAACTATATTGATATGAATTATAAGAGATAATATATAGAACTTATTAACATTAAAAATATAATTATTTACCTGTTAAACTATTGTATTAGTTATTATTCTCTTTAAATTTTCGATTTCAACTATTACAATATTAATATCTAAATGATTTAAAATAATAATATATATAATATTTATAAGAAATAGTAATCATGGGTTCTTCTAAAGTATATAATAATTTGTTTTTCTTATAGTTTTCAACTTTTGCTCTCTCAAATAAATAATCTCTTTTTATTATAAACTTTTAGTATTCATGATTTCAATTAAAATTATGTCAAGAAAAATATTATTACTAATCTCTATATCATTTACTTTTATTTCGTGTTCTTTTAAAACTATAAATTATTCCCATGAATTTATCACTTTTGAAAAGGGAATTGATTTTACAAATACGTCGGGGTATTGGTTGTTGAATACTATGAAATTACCAGAACATATAAATTCGAATTCAGAAGAAATTGTTTATAAAACATTTTCAAAGTGGACTGGAGATAAAGTGACTAAAAAAATAAGGATGGTAGACAAAAAAGGAAAAAATCATTTCTTTAACATACCTAATAAACCTAATTCTAAAGAATTAGAATTTATAGAAAATACAACAGATTATAAATACATTATAAATGTTTATGTATCAGAAGACATAGATAAAACTATATCTAGAGAGTCAGAAGTTTTTATAGACGTTTATAATATTACTGATAGAAAATTGATGCTAAGTGAACGGGTTATTGGTTTTCTTGATAAAGTTAACGGTAACGATATAGGTGAAGGGTTTAAAGTAGATGTTATACCTGAAATGATGCCTAAATTGATAAAAAAAGGATTAAAAAATATTGAAAAGAATTCTAAATTTCACTAATTTCTCTTGAATAAAACTTTGCTATAAACTTCTCTTTAATTTTATAATTTCCTGTAGTCAGTAAAATCATCATATTCATTTTTGATCTCTTATGATAATGTTAATTAGATATCCGTCTATTTAGTTAGCCTCCCAAGTTTTTGGGTATTTTTAATGGGTTTTTATATCGTTAAATAGTTTTTTAATATCCTATTGTCTTCTTTTCCAAAAAACAGCATTTTTCCAGCGCGTTTCTGAGCGATAAAAAGTAGTTTTATGATTTAAGTAATGTTTCCAAATATTGTCTATTTGATAAGAGTAAGAGGTAGCAAATTGTTTTATTTTATCAGAGTTTAAATCGTGTATAAAATTATGAGTATGTAACAAAGAACTCATTTGTATTGCTGAAGCCATTGCATTAAACATACCTTGAGATGATAAAGGATCAAAACTGGTCGCAGCATCCCCCAAAGCAACCCATTGTTTTCCTACTACATTTTCTAAGCGTGTGGAATTAGCGCTAACCGTTCCGTGAAACCAAATTTCTTTCTCGTTATTGATATATTTCGATAATATTTTGTTTCGCTTTATCAAAGCTAAAAAAGAAGCTAAACTCTTAAAAGTTTTACGATCTACTAAATCAGGGTCTGTATGAAAAGAAATGATCCTTCTTTGATTAGGAATAACAGCAGTATACCACCAACCTAAACGATCAGAAACTATAGTACTCATGGTATTTGTTTCCGTATTAGGAAGACTTACCCAACAGGCAACAAGAGTATCTTCTTGAATTCTATTTGAAAAATTTTTAGCAAAATGAGATTGTCGTCCAGAAGCATCAATAACAAACTTAGCATTAATTTCAGTTGTTTTACGATCTTTTATAGTGTCAGATTTAACAATAACATTCCATTCATTATTTTCATAATTACTTGTGTAAAGTTTCATTCCCCATAAACAAGTAATATTAAGTTCAGAAGTTTTATTTCTTAGGTAGGTTTCAAAAGCTTTTCTATCTAAATTACGAACAAATCCATCAGGATTTTTCAAATGGTCTACGATATTTACGTATTCACTTCCCCAATACGATTGCATGCCCAGATTTGGGATATAAACATTGTTTTGAATTAAATGCTTATCAGTTTCATTATCAAGTAAACCTAACTGATTTAATATTCTTTGTGAAGCAGGAGCTAATGATTCTCCTATACGTTTAATAGGGGTTGTTAACTTATCAACTAAAGTAACTTTATAATGTTTAGATAAAGAGGTGGCGGCTATGCAACCGGCAATGCCACCACCAATAATAAGTATATCTGTTTTGATATTATTGCTCATAAAATTAAAACTATACTATTCTGGAGTATATCTAGAAAAACGTGTCATTTTTTCAGGAATACCAACTTCTGTATTTTTAGTACTATGTTGTTGTAAATTCTTAGAAGTATTTATAGCATGCACTTTTGAAGCAATTACACCTAATAATTTTTCAATGTTTGGAGTTGCATCTAAATCTTTAGTAATTTCATGCGAAGTCAAAGTAAGTAACTCTTTTTTAGCTCCTTCAAGTAAAAATTGCTTATTTAGTAGGTGCTCATGAGATAACTTGTCTATGGTTTTATGTATCGTTTGTTCCATATGCTCATCTAAATCATGATTACTATTCAAGATACTTTGTAAATGGCTTAATGTATCTGCTAACAAAGCTGCTTCTTGTTCAGGAGTGGGAACAATACCAACCTGCATTTCTTTTGGAAAATTAGGATCATTAGCTACTCCTGATCGTTTTTGTACTACTGCCAGCTTATCAAAATAGTCAACCATACTATTAATCTGATTGGTATATGTTGGTGCTTTTCCATCTAAAGGAAGGTCATTCAACCAGTCTGAACGGTTAGCGAAAGCTTGAATTCTAGTCTCTTCTGCTAAATTAGGATCTACAACTTGTTCATATCGTTTTTCATTTAATATATTATTAGGTACTCTTGCTGGCCAAAAAGTAGGTAAGTACGGATCATAATCATTAGTATAACCATCTCTACAACTCGCTGTATCTGTTTGCCAAGGAATAGCCATCCAGCGTGTAATTCCACCAGCCACTTGACCTCCTAAAATAGGACCTTTCGCTAAAGGTAAAACATCATTATTCATTATTGGTCCATAATATCTAGTGTTTACAGGTGGTGTTTTCGGTGCATGTTTAAGTCGAAAAGGAGCCATATACATTCCAGAAGATCGCATTGGCCAAGTCATTTCACAACCAGGATGGAACGCGTCTGCTAAACAAAATTCCATGGCAGCTTTGGTAAGCATATCTGGTTGTTCTGAAACAGGTAATTCATCTATAGTTGGAGGTGTTGGAATATGAGGACAACCAGTTCTATCAACATAATCTGCATCAAAATCACCTTTAACCCATTGATCTAGAAATTCTAATTGTAGGTCAGATAAAGTTGCATGTTGTCTTACTGAACCTGTAGAAGGTATACTGATAGCGTCACCATATAACCAAGGCCAAAGCTGTGGTGCTTCTGCTCCTGATACATTGGTTCTTCTAAAGTTATTTGAAATAGTTCTTCTCATTTCTATATATGCAGAAGACGGGTTTCCTAATTTCTTAATCCATTCACTTGTGGTGTAATTAAATTGACCACCAAAACCAAAAGCTCCAGCAAAACCTGCATTTACCCACTGTAAATCAGTCATACGTTGAAAAATTGGTAGAATGTCTTTGGTAAAAGAAGGGCGTTGAGGTCTGGCTAGCATATTTGACTTTACAGCGACATCTCGCATTAAATCCCACATAGTACGAACTGATTTCTGCATTGGAGCGTAATCTGGTGGAGCACAAATAACCCAAGCTGGTTCAACATTAAGAGCCTTTCCCTTATATATTACTTCCGCATTAACTGGACCATCTGAAATATCATCATACCATCCTTCATTATTAGCAAAAGTAATGGCAATATCACCATTAATATTTTCTGCTTTTCCATGTCCACCTAACATAATTAATCGTCCTTTTTCATCAGTGTGCATTTCACCTAAATATACTTTTTTATCTAAAAAAGTTCCTTCAAAAACTTCATCACTACGTTTATTACTACCTGATAATGTTTGAGCACCTCCATCTATTAACAATGAATCTCGATCTTTAACATCAATATTTCGTAACATTGAAGGAGTAGCATCAGCAGCTTCAGGAATATCTAAGGCGATTTGAAATTGATACCAAGATGATTTTTGATTTGCTAAGTGTGCATGCCAAGTAATTTCGGCATTATCAGTGGTTAATTCTTTTACAGCTTTTCCCGCAGCATTGAAACCATAAATTCTAAATTGTGCAGCTTGTCTTTTTAAAGCTCCTGTAGCATCTCTATATGCGTACGGGTCTGATTGAGGTATAGGTTCATCTACTAAAGGACCGACAAAGTATTCATTTTCACTGTTTCCTACTCTCATAACACCAATTGATGGGTAAATTCCAGCTCTTACAATACAATCGCTATCTTCATCGGTATTTCCTTCAAACTCTGAGCTCCTTTTTTTGGGTTCTTGTTGCAGTTGACCATTTGCTTGATGTCTAGCTGCAGCACTTGCTGCATAAACTTTTTTTCTCACATGGGCGATCGATCCCAAGGGTTCGTGTTCTGGTAATGTACGCCATATATTAAATGCTAAGTTATTTCCAAATTCAGCCTGACCTATACTATTTATATCTTGTTGAGGTAAATGTAGTTTCGCAATACAAATAAAAGGACTCTCTTGTGCGCTCCAAACAGTTTGAGCGTTGTCTAGCGACATGGCTTCTTTATTTGTTCTTAATTGGATTTCAAAACGAAAAGTGGCTTGTTTTTTTAGTAAACGTTGTTCTAAATCTAATTTCAAATAATTTTTATCATCAAAAGGAACTCCTTCATAAGTATCTTCTGGTACTAAACGATATTTAACTTCTTGATGTTCGCCTAGTTTGAAAGGTAAAATAGCCCAATAACTAGCACTTAAAACACTAGCTTCTTCTTTGGTCATTGCCTGTAAAATATTACCTAATTCAGGATGTTTATTAATGTAAGAGTTATAATCACGATCAATAACACCTGCTGTAGTGAATTTACACATCTGTGCTGCGTTTTTAGCAAAAAAACGATCAATATTTTGAAATATGAAATCAGCATTTGTGCCTTCTCCAATAAGTTTAGGACCTTCAACACCAAAAAGTTTTAAACCAACTCCTAAAGTAGTGTGTAAATCTTTAGCATTAGGGGAAGTATCACTAGAAAAACGAACTGCACATTCGTAAGTATTACCAGAAAAGATGCCTACTTTAAATTTATCTTCTATGTCTTTATTAACAACAAAGTTTCCATAAGCAATGCCGTGTTGTTTTCTAAAAACTGCTCTCTCAGCGGGTTTTTGTCCGTTTTCGATTCTTGTTTTCTGACCCATTTCAACAAACATCTCTTTTAATCTTTGAGTAACAGTTTCAATATCTCCATCACATTTCCAACACGACGATGAATTATTTTCTAGAGGTTTAGTCATAATTAGTTAGTTTTATATTTAGATTATTAGCTAATACTTCATATTATTCCTTTAAAAATAATTAATATATCATTTCATTATTTTAAATAAATCATAAGCGTATTGTTTTTAGGTATGGAGTGTAGATTATTTCGAATAGCTATGAAAATTAACTAACACAAAGATTTTGATATTCATTTAGAATTTAATTATTTTGTAGATATGACAAATCCGTACGATGATATATTTGAGGATAGTGAAAAAGAAAAGAAACAGACACAATCTAAAACTAACAAAAGAGAATTTTCTGAATTAGAGTTTAATAACGAGAGTGATTTTGTTATGGATGGAAAAGAATCATTAGATGAGGTTTTAGATAATATCGAGTTATTTAAGATTCAAGCTGAACCATTCTCCCAACTTTTAACTACAACAAGAGCTGTTGATCATAAAATAACTAAAAATATTTTCAGTTTATTTATTATAGCCACTGACCCACATAACCAAAAGAATTTAAGAAAGGAACGAAAGTATCATAGTTTGTTGAAGAAAAAATTCAATGCGATTATTTTACCAATGAAGAAACTAGCAAAAATCCATTTGCAAACTGTCTTACAATTTAATAATGATGTAGGCGATGATTATTATTCAGTTGAAAAAACAGATCGAAAAGTAAAATTAGACAGATTGGAAGTTATGGAATCGATTAATCGACAAAGAAGAATCTTAGGAAATGCTGCAAGCGATTTAGAAATTTTAAAGGATGGAATAGAAAAAACAGAAGATCGAATACGGAGGTATATTAATGTAGGAGGGGTTGATAATATTTCTAGAGCTGAGTACGAAGTAATTACAGAAAAAACGTCTACACTAGTAACTGGTCAAGACTATAAGTTCAATTATACTATTTTTAATATTAATAGATTTGATAAAGCAGTGATCACTTTAGGGATTTATATGAAAAAAACAACATCTCAGTATCTAGAGAATTTAAAAAAAGCTTTTGAAGTAGGTATCGGATATTAACAATAAAAAAGGTCGTAAATAAATTACGACCTTTTATGTTTGTGTAGAAATTTATTTCAAGCTTCCTGTCATATCTTCAGGTTTTACCCATTCATCATATTCTTCGGCGGTTACATGCCCTAAATTAATGGCTTCTTCTTTTAAAGTAGTTCCATTTGCATGTGCCGTATTTGCAATCTCAGCAGCTTTATAATAACCAATTTTAGTATTCAATGCTGTAACTAACATTAAAGAATTATTTACCAACTCTGTAATTCTAGTATGATTTGGTTCTATACCAGCTGCGCAGTTAACATCAAAAGACACACAAGCATCACCAATTAGTTGAGCTGATTGTAAGACATTAGCTGCCATCATTGGTTTAAACACGTTCAATTCATAATGTCCTTGAGTTCCACCAATAGTTACAGCTACATCATTACCCATCACTTGAGCACAAACCATTGTAATAGCTTCAGCTTGTGTTGGATTTACTTTACCCGGCATAATAGAAGAACCTGGCTCGTTAGCTGGAATAATTAATTCACCAATACCAGAACGTGGCCCTGATGCCATTAAACGAATATCATTCGCTATTTTATTAATTGAAACAGCTAATTGCTTTAAAGAACCATGAGTTTCTACTAGAGCGTCATGTGCAGCTAAAGCTTCAAATTTATTTTCAGCAGTTATAAAAGGTAAACCAGTGAAATCAGCAATATATTTTGCTACTAAAACGTCGTAACCTTTAGGTGTGTTTAATCCAGTTCCTACGGCAGTTCCTCCAAGAGCTAATTGACTTAAATGCGCTAATGAATTTTTTAAAGATTTTAGACCGAAATTTAATTGAGCAACATACCCAGAAAATTCTTGACCTAGGGTTAGGGGAGTAGCGTCCATTAAATGCGTACGTCCTATTTTCACTACATCAGCGAAAGCCTCAGATTTAGCTTGTAAAGTATCGCGTAATTGTTCTATACCAGGAATTGTAACTTCAACTATCTTTTTATAAGCAGCAATATGCATTCCCGTAGGAAATGTATCGTTTGAAGATTGTGATTTATTTACATCATCATTTGGTTGAATCGTCTTTTCACCTTCACCTATAACATTACCAGCAATTTCATGTGCTCTATTAGCAACAACTTCGTTAACGTTCATATTACTTTGTGTACCCGAACCAGTTTGCCAAATTACTAATGGAAATTGATCATCGTGTTTGCCTGCTAAAATTTCATCACAAACTTGAGCAATTAAATCACGTTTTTCTTCAGTTAAAGTGCCTAAGTCACAATTTGTATAAGCTGCAGCCTTTTTTAAATAAGCAAATCCATAAACAACTTCTAAAGGCATAGAAGCTACAGGACCTATTTTAAAATTATTACGAGAGCGTTCTGTTTGTGCTCCCCAATATTTATTAGCAGGTACTTTTACCTCACCCATTGTGTCTTTTTCGATTCTATATTCCATTGATGTATTATTAATTTTAACAATTTTCAAAGTTAATAAAACTGGAAGAATTGTTGAATTAAATAATTAGTGAAATATTTCATAAAATGGTAGAAAAAAAAGAAAATATCCTTTATTTTTGTAACCAGATTAATTTTTACAAAAGAAACAAATGTTAGATTTCTCACAATTTTCAGGATTAGTATTATTCATGTTCATATTCACAATCGGTTTTTGGTTGTTAATTTTCTTACTAACTTTTGTAGTTCCTTATTGGATTGGCGGAACTATCTGGGAGAATTTCAAATTAAAAAGAGAAGCAAAGAAAGCTGCTGAAGGTAAATAATCAGCCATAAAAATATATAAAAAAAGCTCACTATAACGGTGAGCTTTTTTTGTGTTATAGACTTTGTATAATGGTATAATGAAAATCAATCAATTTATTGCACAATTAGGATAACCTAAAAGAACATAAATATTATCATTTATGTTCTTCGGTTTATTTTTATCCACCAAACTCTTCACCACCACCATCATACGAACCTCTAGACCTTCCTCTTTTTTTCTTTTGGTTGAATCGGTATGTAAAGTTTAAAGATATTTGACGTACGCGCCATTGAAAAGCTCCATCAACTATTGAGTTTGGATTATCTCTTCCGCCTAAATACGTAATACTTTCTCGTCTTCTTGTATTAAAAAGGTCGCTAACATTTAATACTACAGTGGCCTTGTCTTTGAATAAATCTTTACTAAAAGCTAAGTTTGCAGAGAAAATTCCATCTCTATCTGACTGTGCAGATGATTGTGGACCTCTGTAAGCTAATCTTGTTTGCCATTGTATTTTTGCAGGTAATGTAATTCTTGAATTGAATCTAACAAACCAGCTGCTTTCATTTACTTCATTTAAGTTAGTTGTTATCTGATTACCGTTAGCTGCTGTATACACATAGGTAAATGCATCTGTATTGAATTTGAAATAGTTGAAAGAAGCATTTAAACGAACTTTTTTCGAAGGGTTATAATTTGAAGTAAACTCAAAACCATAACGACTTTCATCATTTAAATTTACAGGTTGACGTACAGTTACATCTGTAGAGACTCCATTAATACTTCGCTGTTCTAAGATTGAAACACGTTGAATAATATCTGATGAATATTGATAGTATAATGAAGCTCCTAAATCGAACTTACGAATTTTAGTATTATATCCAAGGTCATATGAACTGGTATATGTAGGATTTAAATCTGGGTTACCTCGAAATACATTTGTTGCTGAACTTCTACTTTCAAATGGATTTAAAAACCAATAGCGAGGTCTTCTTAATCTCCTAGCATACCCCAAAGTAAAATTATCATTATCGTTTAATTCATACCCGAAATTAACTGTTGGAAACCACTCTGTGTAATTTTTATCTGAAAACTCATTATTTGTAATTAAAGTTAAATCTATGTCAGTAATCTCTGTACGAAGACCAAATAAGTAAGAAAACTTTTTTAATTTACTACCATACTGAGCGTAGAATGCATAGATGTTTTGTTTGAAATCAATCGCATTTGAAGGA
>JAHDDQ010000130.1 GCA_020629275.1 Tenacibaculum sp.
TCTAACCCATTTGACTGGCTTAGTTTCTCCTGTATACTCAAGTTTTTCAGCATCCCAACCAGCAGCTTCATAAACCTTCGCAATTTCCATATCTAATTCTTTCTTTCCTAAAATCACACCTCCATCTTCAAGAACTACTTGTGTTCCTTCAGATACTTCAGATATGTTTTTGTGACAGTTCATACAAATATTTACAGATGGAATACCTGAATGCTTAGAATGCTTTGCAGCGGTATGACAATATTGGCATTCAATTTTATTATCCCCTGCATGAATTTTATGTGAAAACACGATAGGCTGTATTGGTTGATATCCTTGATCAACTCCTACCTTAAATAATGTTCCAAATAAGAAATATGCAGTAATTAAAGCCCCGAAGATCACAAACAACACATGTAAAAATGTGTTTTGCTTTATCCCTTGCCATAATTCTGCTGATTGGCCTAATAATCCTGGAGTTTTAGGAGCTCCTTTTAACTCACTAACAGTTTTCAATAAGCTACCAATGATTAAAAACGCAACAACTATAGCAGCTGCTAATATCCAAATTAACCACTGTGGTGCTGTACCTTGAGTACTCGAAGAAGTGCTCCCTTGACCACCACCTGGAGGTATAATTGGTGTTGGCTCTCCAACTGTGGTATAATATAAAATATCATCGATATTTTTATCTGTTAGTTGAGGAAACGCCGTCATGTTTGAGCCATTGTACTCTTCATAAATAGCAATAGCATCAGCATCACCTGAGGCTCTCAATTCTGCATTGTTACGAATCCAAGCTTTTAGCCATTCATTCGTACGTCTTTCTTCTACGTTAGCCAATGCTGGACCAACTAGTTTCTTATTAAGTTTGTGACAAGAAGCACATAAAGACTTAAATAATTTCTTCCCTTCTTTCTGACGCTCAGCATCAACATCCTGAGCATTTATAGAAATACTTACTATAAATATGGCTAGAAAAGTAAGGCTCTTGGTAAGGATTCGACTAAATTTACTGTGATAATTCACACTTTTCATACTGTAATATATATTTTGTGTATCTATTTTCGTACAACATTTCTAAACTTATATGCCTTGAAATAGCATTATAGAAACTCCGACAAAATTACTACTTATCTACAAAATGTGAAATGTTAAGGGAATCCTAATTTGTAATTTATATTAATTCTAAATAATCATCAATAGCAATCTATTAAATGACAAGTCGTTACTTTTGTAGAAAGATTAATGATATGATTAAAAATATTAGGATAGTATTGACTTTTGTCTTTATTTTTAGTGGTTTTACTAATGCTTTTTCTCAAAGTAAAGTTACTCAAAATAAGAGCATTACAGCGATGATAGCTAAAAAAAGAGCTTATAATGGAAATAACGGAACTGGGTTTAGAATTCAGCTATATAATGGCCAAGAAAATAGAGCCAGAAATATATTGAGAAATTTTAAGTCAAAGTTCCCAGGCACTTACACTAAGCTTAGATATGAACAACCAGATTGGAAGGCTCAAGTAGGTAGTTACAAATCAAGATTGGATGCTGACAGGGCCTTAAATAAAATTAGAGAAAAGTTTTCTGGAGCTATCGTTATTCCTTTATAGGGAAAACAGTTTAATAGCTTGATAAAATAAAAAAGAGGTGGTTTTAAAACCACCTCTTTTTTATTGTTAGCTACATACTAAAGCTCTTTTACGCATTACAAGATACTGATTAACCAACTCATTTAAAGTTAATTGTTCTTTTGAAAATGCTTTAGAATTAGTAATCACATTCATGATAAAATTTTCATCCATTATCAAAAGCAACTCAATGTTGTACACATTAAATGTTCCATTACTCATTCCTCTTTTATATAACAACATAAAAGTATTTAGTATTTTGTTAGTACAACTATTAACTTTTTTCCAAATATCAGGAAAATTCAATTTTATATTTTCAAGAAAATGTATTGAAATATGTTGCACTATTTTACAAATATTTAATAATAGCCTTTCGTACTCCCTAAGCAAATCTATACCTTTGAAAAGTTTTTCATAAGTTAGGCTTTCAAGTTTTTCTAGTATTCTTTCTACTATTGTACTGTATATTTCTTCCTTTGTTCTAAAATAGGTATAAATGGTACTTTTACTTATGTGTATTAACTCAGCAATTTCATCTAAAGTAAGCACATCTAAATCTTTATCTTGTAACTTATAAAATAGATCTTGTAACCATAATTCAGCTTTAATAGTTAGTTTTTTTCTCTCTTTATTAATCGCTTTTCTCCCCATATTAAAGCCACCCTTTTAAACATTCGTTCATTGTTAATCTAAGTACTGCTAAATACGGATTATAATTAAGATTTAATCTTTTATTTTTCGCTAATCTATGTATTTGATAGTCGTAGAAACCAGCTTCAGCAAAATCTTTCATTTGCTTTATTTTAAAATCGAATGCAGCATCGTTAACACGTACTTCTTTGTTTTCTATAAAACTTTTGGGAAAATCTTCATGCATTAAAAATGGTCTTGCAAAACCTATGATATCCAATTCTTGGTTTTCTAATACTTTGTTACAAAAGTTTAAGCTGCGGAATCCACCAGTTACCATAATCGGTATTTTAGTTTCTTTTCTTATTTTTTTTGCGAACTCTAGAAAATAAGCTTCTCTTTTTTTAGTTGATCCTTTTTTGTACCGTTCTGTTAAGAACACAATATTTTCATAAGTTCCACCAGAGATTTCTAATAGATCGATTTTTACTTCTTCTAATTTTTTAACTACAAAAAGGGCATCTTCTTCATTAAATCCTCCTTTTTGAAAATCAGCACTATTTAACTTTACTGATATCGGGTATTCTTTTCCCAATTCTTTTCTAAGTCTACTCACTATATCTAAAAGTAGGCGTGCTCTGTTCTCAATACAACCTCCATAGGCATCATTCCTTTGATTTGTTTTTGGGGATAAAAACTGACTTAATAGATAGCCATGAGCTGCATGGACTTGTACTCCTGTAAATCCTGCTTGTTTAGCCAGAAAAGCAGTTCGTACAAATCTATCTTCTACTTCATTTATTTCCAAAATACTCATTGCTTTAGGTTTTGCAAAGAGCATTAGCTTTTTAAGTTGAACTGCTGATGGTGCAATAGGTTTAAATGTTGAAAATATTGATGACTGTCTTCCAGCATGATTAATTTGTGCCCATAATTGTGTGTTGTTGTGAGTACCATTCTTCACCATTTTTTTAAATAATGAAATACTACTTTCATTTTCTAAGACTAAATTAGCCGAGGCTTCTTTATATCTGGCATCAACCATAATATTTCCCGTAATAAGTAGCCCTGCACCGTTACTGGACCAATGTTTGTATAACGAGCAGAGTTGTTCGGTTACTTGTTGCTTACGGTTAGCTAAACGTTCTGTCATAGCTGCCTTAGCAATACGGTTTTTAATAAATACTCCACATGGTAGTTCAAATTCTTCTGAAATTGGAGTTAGCTTGCTTTTCATTAATTATACATCTTAGGTTTTTAGATCTTTTTTATCAGGAATTCTTGACATTGCCAATTCTGTTATAGCGGTTATCGATAATGAAGGGTTTACACCTGGATTTGCAGAAATCATAGAACCATCGCAAACATACATATTATCATATCCAAAAACTTTATTATTCTTATCTATAACTCCTATTGAACTATCTTTAGCCATCACTGCACCTCCTAATATATGAGCTGTAGTTGGTGTGCCTAATAAAACATCAGTAATATTTGAATACGGCATTGCTTTTACTTTTTTCCCAATAATCTTTGCTAGTTTAGAAGCTTCAGGAATAAAACCACTTGGTGATTTAGATGATTCTTTCACTGTTTTCAACTTCGTAACTTTACCTAATTTTAAACGTAAGGTGCTATCTAATGTTTGCATAAACAAAAGTACAGTGGTTCTACTACTATAATTTTTAGTGAAAGTTGTTTTTAAGATTTTTATTGGAGATTTTACAAGTAAAGCCACTATACCTAAAATTCTTACTATTGCATATTTGTGTTGCACTGAAGGAATTGTTAGTAGTTTAAAAAAGCTAGATCCTTTTCCATATCGTACTGGTTCAAGATGACTATTCTCATCTATGTGTAATATTGATCCAATCGCTATTCCTTTTGTATAATCTTTAGACTTTTTTTCTGTAGATGTAACTAATAAAAGAGATTCATTATTGGTTCTAATATTACACCCTAACATCTCTGATAAATTAGGTAGCGAATTATTTTTCTTTAACTTCAAAAGTAAAGGAACTGTTCCTAAAACTCCGCCAGAGAAAATAATATTCTTTGCAGTTATACTTTGTTTTTTCTCTTTATTAATACTTCCGTTGTAAAATACATAATATCCTTTTTTAGTATTGGTTTTATCAATTGGTATTACATCAAAAACTTCATGTTCTGCTATTATCTCTACGCCAAGTTGCTGTGCTAAGTACAAGTAATTCTTATCTAATGTGTTTTTTGCGTTATATCTACATCCTGTCATACAAGCTCCACATTGAGTGCATCCTTTCCTTTCAGGACCTTTTCCTTTAAAATATGGATCTTTATAAGTTTTACCAGGTATTCCAAAATGCACGGCAACTTTAGCAGGAGAAAAGCATGCTTCTTTTCCAAGATCTTCAGCTACATTCTTTATAAGATTGTCTGCCGGCCCTAAATATGGATTCTCTTCAGCTCCAAGCATCCTGTGTGCTTCCTTGTAATGTACTTCTAATTCCTCTTCCCAATCTCTTAATCCTTTCCAACTACCTGATGTAAAAAACTCTTTTTTAGGAATAGGTAATGTATTAGCATAGGTAAGCGATCCTCCTCCAACTCCAACTCCAGACAAGATAGTTACATGATTTAAATATGTCATTTTAAAAAAACCATGAAACTTTAATCTTGGCTCCCATAACCAACTCTTCAAATCCCAATTTGTCTTTGGGAAATCTTTCGGTTTAAACCATTTTCCTTTTTCAATTACTAAAACAGAATATCCTTTTTGAGCAAGTCGTAAAGCACTTACTGATCCTCCAAAACCACTTCCAATTATCACATAATCATATGTACTCTTTTTTGCTATACTCACCTGACTTATTTTTACTGATACATCATGTTCAAGTATTTATACTTATTAGAATACTAAACATAAAATCAAACTATATACACTAAAATAGTTTGATTTTATGAATCACACAAATTATTTAAAAATTAATATGTAATTTATACTAGTAGTTGAAAACATATTATAAGTAATTAAATGAGGATATTTTCATAAGCTCTAAAATTTACTAACTATGTTATGTTAGAAACAAAAAAAGCCTTATCATAAATGATAAGGCTTAGATATATTATTTGTATTAAAGATTACTTTAATTTCTTCTTAACTGCAACTTCGATATAAACTTCAATTACATCATCTGCTTTAATATCGTTGTAATTCTTTATTTGTAATCCACAATCGTATCCTTTGGTTACTTCTTTTACATCATCTTTAAATCTCTTTAAAGAAGCTAAATAACCATCGTGAACTACGATTCCTTCTCTAATAATACGAACGTTTGCATCTCTAGTAATTTTTCCATTCATTACCATACAACCTGCAATGTTACCAACTTTAGAAATTTTGTAAACTTCTCTAATTTCAACATTACCAATAACCTCTTCTTTCATTTCAGGTGATAACATACCTTCCATTGCATCTTTAAGGTCATTTATGGCATCATAAATAATAGAATACATTCTAATATCTACTTCTTCTCTATCTGCTATTACTCTTGCATTAGACTGAGGTCTTACATTAAATCCGATAATGATTGCATCAGAAGCAGATGCTAACAATACATCAGATTCAGTAATTGCTCCTACTCCTTTATGTAAGATATTAACTTGAATTTCTTCAGTAGATAATTTTTGGAAAGAATCAGTAAGTGCTTCCACAGAACCATCAACATCACCCTTAAGGATTATATTCAGCTCTTTAAAATCACCTAATGCTATTCGACGACCTATCTCAGCTAATGTTAATGTTTTTTGTGTTCTTACAGATTGTTCACGTTGTAATTGAGATCGTTTAACAGCTATTTGCTTAGCTTCTCTCTCATCATCGAAAATATTAAACTTGTCTCCCGCTTGTGGAGCTCCGTCTAAACCTAAAATCGATACTGGTGTAGAAGGTCCTGCTTTTTGAATCTTATTACCTCGTTCATCAAACATTGCTCTAACTTTACCACTATGTTTACCCGCAAGTAAATAGTCTCCAATACTTAGTGTTCCTGATTGTACAAGAATAGTAGATACATATCCTCTACCTTTATCTAATTGCGCTTCCACAACAGTACCTATGGCATTTTTATCAGGATTAGCTTTTAACTCTAATACTTCTGCTTCAAGTAAAACTTTCTCTAATAACTCGTCAATACCTTGACCTGTTTTAGCTGAAATCTCTTGAGATTGTATATTTCCTCCCCAATCTTCTACTAATAAATTCATAGTAGATAACTGAGTTTTAATATTATCTGGATTAGCATTTGGTTTATCAACCTTATTTATTGCAAATACGATTGGTACTCCTGCTGCTTGTGCATGCGAAATTGCTTCTTTTGTTTGTGGCATTACATCATCATCAGCAGCGATTACGATAATAACTAAATCTGTAACCTGAGCTCCACGTGCACGCATTGCTGTAAAGGCTTCGTGACCAGGTGTATCTAAAAATGCTATTTTTTGTCCACCATCTAAGGTAACACTATATGCTCCAATGTGTTGTGTAATTCCACCACTCTCACCTGCTATTACATTTGCCTTACGCACATAATCTAATAACGAAGTTTTACCATGATCTACGTGCCCCATTACTGTAATAATAGGTGCTCTTTCTTGTAGATCTTCTGGTTTATCTTCTACTTCTTCAATAGATTCTTCAACCTCAGCACCAATGAATTCAACTTTATAATTAAATTCTTCAGCTACAATTTTGAGTGTTTCTGCGTCTAAACGCTGATTCATCGTCACCATCATTCCTAACATCATACATGCAGAAATAATATCTGTAACTGGTTTATCCATCATAGTAGCTACTTCACTAACTGTAACAAACTCTGTTACTTTTAGTACTTTGCTTTCTGCTTGTTGTGCTTGTAATTCTGCTTCAACTTGCTGACGGTGTTGGTCTCTTTTCTCTCTACGATATTTAGCTCCTTTTCCTTTGCTCGATTTTCCTTGTAATTTTTCTAAGGTTTCTCTTACTTGCTTTTGGATTTGTGCTTCTGTTAATTCCTCTTTCTTTACCTCTGGCCTTCTAACTCCTCTTCTAGGTGCTCCTCTTCTGTTTCCTCCTTGACTCCTATTCCCAGGACCTCTACTTCCTTGACTTCTATTTCCTTGAGTATTTCCAGATTGTGTACCACCGGTTCCAGGCTTACTAATCCTTCTTCTCTTTTTCTTGTCTGCATCTTTATTAGCCTCAGGTTTCTTTTTCTTTGGTCTTTCAAACTGCTTTAAATCAATTTTTTGACCTACAAGTTTAGGACCATTAAGTTTTTTGTACTGAGTCTTGATTTTTTCAGCATTTTCAGGCGTTACCTCTTTCTCTTTCTCTTGAGCTTTAGGTGCTTCCTTTTTCGGCTGATGGCTTTTGTGCTGATCTGCCTTTTCAATGCTAGAAATTTGTCTTGGCTTAACTGATTCTTTTTTAGGTTCTTCCTTTTTTGAATCCTCTTTTTTAGCCTCAACTTTTTTAGGAGCTTGTTCAATAGCTTTAGCCTCAACTTTTGGTGTCTTCTCAGTCTCCTCTGCTTTTGGCTTAGATACAGCTTCTTTTTTCTCTTCTTGATTTTTGACTGGCTTCATGCTATCAACATTTATTTTACCAACCGTTTTCAACTGAGGCTTTTCAGCTTTAGCCTTAAGTACTTCTTGTTTTTTCTCCTCTTCTACGCGTTTTGCCTCTTGCTCTTCTTCAATTCTTTTACGAATTTCCTCCTTCTCTTTACGCTTTTCTTCACTAACCTCTTTAGATGCTACCTTCTTAGATTTATCTGTTTGGAATCCATCCAACAGCACCTGATATTCTTTATCAGAGATCTTTGTAGTAGGTCGAGCTTCGATATCATGGCCGCTTTTAGCCAAGTGTTCTACTGCTCTATCTAAAGAGATATTTAATTCTCTTAAAACTTTATTTAGTCTTAATGTTTTAGCTTCAGCCATAAATAGTTATAATACTTTTGTTTGCAATAAACTCGTTAAATTCGAATTTATTTTTTTTCAGTTAAGGTACTGAAAAAACCTTGTTTTATTTCTAGTCTTCGAATTCTTCTTTTAGAATTCGTTGCACGTCTACAATTGTTTCTTCTTCTAAATCTGTTCTTTTAACTAACTCTGATACATCTTTATCTAAAACGCTCTTCGCAGTATCTAAACCGATTTTTTTGAATTCTTCAATTACCCATGCTTCAATTTCGTCAGAGAATTCAGTTAACTCTACATCTTCTTCTTCTAACCCTTCTCTTTGAACATCAATCTCATAACCAGTTAACTGGCTTGCCAAACGTATGTTAACACCAGATCGTCCTATTGCTTTAGATACTTCTTCAGGTTTTAATAATACATTTACTCGTCCTTTTTTTCCGTCTTTTTCTTCCTCGTATTTATCGATTTTAACAGACGTTACTTTTGCTGGACTTAGTGCTCTTGATATGAATAATTGTTCATTTTTTGTGTAATTAATTACATCAATATTTTCATTACCCAACTCACGTACTATCCCGTGAATACGAGAACCTTTAACTCCAACACATGCTCCAACCGGATCAATTCTATCATCGTAAGAATCAACAGCAATTTTCGCTTTATCTCCAGGTATTCTTGCTACACCTTCTATTGTAATTAGGCCATCAAATACTTCTGGAATTTCTTGTTCAAATAACTTTACTAAGAAATTTGGTGAAGTTCTTGATAATATTATTGAAGGTTTATTACCTCTTAATTCTACTTTCTTAATAACTCCTCGAACTGCATCTCCTTTTCTAAAAAAGTCAGATCGAATCTGTTCTGCTTTAGGCAACACAACTTCGTTACCTTCGTCATCTAACAATATAACCGCATTATGACGTATGTGATGTACTTCTGCACTAAATAACTCTCCTTCTAAGTCTTTAAATTGTTTAAATACATTAGTACTGTCGTGCTCATGTATTTTAGAAATTAGGTTTTGACGTAAAGCTAATATAGCTCTTCTTCCTAAATCTATCAACTTAACTTCTTCAGAAACATCTTCACCTATTTCGAAATCAGGTTCAATTCTCTGTGCTTGTGTTAATTCAATTTCTTCATTAGGTTCTTCAACCTCACCATCAGCGACAACAATTCTATTTCTCCAGATTTCAAGATCCCCTTTGTCTGGATTAATAATTATATCGAAATTGTCATCAGACCCATATTTACGTTTCAACGCTGAACGAAATACCTCTTCAAGTATAGACATTAACGTTACTCTATCAATACTTTTATTGTCTTTAAAATCTGAAAATGACTCTATTAATGCAATATTTTCCATTTTCTATATTTTTAAAATATAATCTTCACTTTTGCTTCTTTTATATCGCTATACGCTATCGATTTATTTTTTTCGACTGTATGCTTTCCTTTTCCTATTGGCTTCGGCTCTCTTGCCTTCCATACCAATACGATATTTTCTTCACTTACTTCTGTTAAAGTACCTTCAAAGGTATCTTCTTCAGTTTTAACTTTCAGAATTCTTTTTAAATTCTTGTTGTACTGGCGCTTCACTTTTAGAGGTTCAGATATATCAGGAGTTGTAACTTCTAAAGAAAAATCTTCTTCTTCTCTATCTAAATTATGCTCTATATTCCTACTAATTCTAACGCACTCACTTAATGGAACTCCCAAATCACCATCTACAATTACTTTGATCTTATTATTAGCAAGAAACTGTAAATCAATTAAGAACAGTGATGAGTTTTCATCTAGGGCTTCTTGTAATAATTCTTTAACTTTATCTTGATTCATTTTAGGTATAAAAAGAGGGGACATTCGTCCCCTACATCCATCTTTTTTGAGAAATTCCGTGCAAATATAAGAACTTATTACATAAGAAACAAATGATTTAAAGACATATAAATGTATCTCGCTTCATAAAGGGTTACATCTTTAACACTAACGAAAAATCATAATTCTTGTTATAATCGTATTTTTCTATATATCCAACTCCGTGTTCATCTTCTTTTTTTTAAAATAATAGATAGAATAATCGACTATAATTCACTCATTCTCTTATTTACACAATATAAACTAAAATTTTGATTCTAAAAAAAGAATGTTTCATTCAGAAATCGATTTTCCTACTTGTTTAAAACTATTCAAATAACATATTTTCATTAATACAGTATTTAAAAGTTTAGAATGACTGCTAAATTGATCTCATTACAATGGGCTGTAATTAAAAAAATCAAATCTTATTAAGAAAATTCAAAATTACCAT
>JAHDDQ010000131.1 GCA_020629275.1 Tenacibaculum sp.
CCATTATTTTTATTTAAATATATTTTTCTAGCGTCTGTTTTAAACGAAGTTTTATTTCTTCTCGAATTATAGTAGGACTTACTACCTCAACAGTATTTCCGTAGCTTAATATTTTTTCATACAGTTCGTACGTTGGTTTGACTAAAATTGAAACCTTAAACCCAGATTCGCTATCAGCAAGTATCTTTTGTGTTGAATGAATGGGAATAGACTTTATATATAATCCTTGCCTTGGTGTGAAAGATAGAATAATTTCTATTTGAGCTTCTTCGGGAACTGTGATTCCTAGAGAGTATTTAAAGTAATCCAAAAAATTAATTTTTTCTCTTTCAAAGAACTCCTCTAATAATTCGAGTTTTGCAACTCTATCATCAAGGGCAAACGTTGTTATAGTTTCCTTGTTTTCAAGTTTTCCCAACATATACCACCTTCCCTCATATTCTTTTAACAGGTAGGGAGCTATAATTCTTTTATTAAGGGTATCTGATCCATATTTTTGATATGTAAATCTAATCTTACGTTTTTCTTCTAAAGCAGCAATAATGACAGGTAAAAATTCAGACCAAGTAGCTGATTGCTTTTTTTCTACTTGTATCAGAGAGGGAATTTCTGTTGATTCACTAGACAGTTTTTGTATTTTGACAGCATCAAGAACTTTATTGATAGCATTTGAATAATTAGCAAAAATTCCAGAATCTTTATATAATTCAAATATCTTAGCTGCTAAAGTCAATGCCTTAACTTCTTGTTCTTTTAGACCAAATGTTTCAATTGAGTAGTTCTGGTCTGTATAGTACCACGACTTATCTTTCCTATCATACTCAATGGGTGCTTCATAACCTAAAAGAGTATCATGTTGAAGTAGCCCTATGTCAGTTTGAAGTGTTTTTGTAGAGACTTTGATGTCAAGTTCTTGTTCTATGATCTTTTTAAGATGTATAGTTTTGACTCTACTTTTCCTTTTTAATTCTCGATTAATAATACGGAATCTTGCTTCTTGATATTTACTCTTAGCCATTAGTTGTAGGATTTGTTGTAGTTTAGATATTATTCAAACATCTTCTTATGAAGTTGTAGAAATATGGTTTGTAGTCAATGGTATAGGAGTAAAATATTGAAAAAGATTGTGCAATCTAACATCGCCCAGCGGGTCTAAATCTAAAGGCAGACCTTCCTTCCTTAAAAACAGCCTTATCTATCCAATTATTAGGTAATTCAGATAGATATAACCTTTGGAAATCTGCGCAGCCACAACCTGATTCTCCTTCGTACCATTGATTACTATCTATTGACTGAAAGCAATAAAATTGTTTTAAAGTCGTCTCTTTTTGATGTTTATTAGTTTGGCAGTGACTTCCTAAGCCATTATATAAAAAGACTATAATAGTATCGTCTTTAAGTAAATTGATAGAGAAACTATTATAATCTAATATTTGAGCAGTATTGTGCTCAAGTATTGCATCTAATAACAGAGTTTCTGCTTTATCTAATTGTCTTCTCGTTTGATTCATAGCATAATTTTTATTTTATAAGATCAATAATTTTTATTCCGTCTTCATATATAGTTTCAGGACTAATCCAAAAAAGTTTCTTATATCGGCTTAGATGACAGTTTTTGATTTTGCCGTTTCCACAAAAACAAGGTTCATTTCTGGTCGCCTTCTTTCCTTTCATTCTCCAGTCAAGAGCTTCTAAAATATGCTCGGGTTTCTTTAATCCAAGTATATCTTGATATCCTTGTAAAACACCTTTTCCTCCGTGATCGTATTCGCCATCTCTATAAGTTCCGTTGATCTCATAGTATGAATTATTTTGCAGGTATTTTATCAGTATCTCTGATACAAAACAGTGTATTGTCTTTACCTTTTTACGAAGTAAAATCATTTCCTTGGCACGTGTTGTAAAGCACAGCGAATTCGAATTAGCATATATATGTCTATCTGGTTTTCGGGGTATACGCTCACCCGTCTCCCAAACTTGAGGGAAATACTTGGGAAAATGGCTAATATCTATTTTAACTTGATAAATGTCTTCGTCAATATCATCTACATTTAATGTACCCTCAATTACGTTTGTTTCCTCATTATACTGTAATGTCGGAAATCGCCTAATAAGCTCTTGTATTTGATGTTGTATGTTTTTACTCTGCATAAGGCTTTGGTGCAAGCGGAACTCCAATTAGACTAGATTTTCGACTTGATTTCTGTTTAGAACTTTCATCTTTTCCTAATGGGAATCGTTCTCCAAATATATTACTTCTTAAATATTCGCTTGCTGTTTTAAAATTATCCTCTTCATCTGCTTTATTGCAAGCATCAACTAATTTTTCTAATTCATTAAGAAAATCGTTTCGCCTTATTTCTGAATATGATTCAAATAAATCGTCATCGGTTGGTGTTGTTGGACGTTTACATTCAAATTTATCGTTCAACTTCTCCAATACAGCACTCATAGTCAATCTAAAAGAATTATCATCAAAATCATCTTCTTGATAATTTTCTGTAATCAAAATGGCCATTTCAAAACCACTCGGAAATTTTAAATTATTATTTGTAAGCTGCCGATAATTTTTCCAGCCTTTTGCATATCGAACCAGCCGCCTAATCTGTATTTTTTTATTTGCTTTAGCATTGAACCAATCTGAAAATTCTTTGGGTTCGCTTATGATCCAACCTTCACTTCTGTGCGCCAATTCTGAATCACCATCATTTATATATCGTATAGGTAAATCAACATTATGTCCATCTGAAAATACAACTCGTACACAAGTAGCTTTCCTAATCGACTCATTTCCTGTATGATCGTTGACTGCATTATATACCAAATCGTGCCATGTACTAATTTCTTTCCTATTATCCTCCCCTTCAATTTCTATAAAGCAGACTCCATCATCTAAATCGTATTTCCTTATAGCGTTTTCGTCATCATCATACTCTATGATAGGATTTACCACAGTATTCATTTCAAATGAACCTTGCATCTCAAAAGTCGGTTGTAATTCATCTGATTTCTCTTCCTTAAAGTAATTCTCAATTTTCGTTCTAAGAGAATCTCGACTGCCAAGTAAGCTCTCCTTTCGTTTTTTTGTTAGTACCAGCTTACCATTAAATTGGTTATACTCTTTGTGTAGTCTAGCCATCTATTAATTTTTTAAAAATTATGTGTTAAATCATTATTTATATACTTCATCTCAATGAACTCTCCCTTTGTCTGAAATGGAAGTCTTTCTGTATAATATCTACCCGATAAATTTCTTTCCCTATCATTTTTAATAAATTTTATTATTTCCGTGCCATAGTGAGGTGGAAAGTTTTGTACTGTTGAACCCTCATTCAGATATGTATATATTAGTTGATAAGTGCCATCTTTGCATACTTCTACAGATATATCTTTACTTATTGACGGTGATGAACGAGTTCCATCTGGTTTATATGTAAAGGAATTTATGGTAATAGTTGAACCTGTTTGATGTATAATTTTAACGTGTTTAAGCTGCCCTTTTTGGTCTTGGCAATGATCGTCTCGAAAAGAGAATGACAATGTTCCCTCGTAACGTCCTTCCATATTTGGAATCCAAAATAAAAAAGGTAGATATTTCCAGCCATACTTATCTATTATCCCAAATATGAAAGTTATTGTACCCATTATGGCAAGGGAGAGTCCTAAATATTTGTTTGCTAAGACAATTAGCCCTCCTAGTATGAGAACTAGACCAATAATACACGAAGGTTGGTAGTATCGAAATATTTTTATGTTCACGTTAGTATATTGTTTTATTTTTTTGTTCAACACCCATTGAACAAAAAAAGTTCTGAAAGTTTATTTTTTTTATAAAAAAGAATAATATTGGGTGATAATTCTAGCCAAACAGAACAATTTAAGGAAAAATTTGTATTAATACCAATATGGAACTTCATAAAAAGCAACGAGAATTATTAAAGTTATTATCAGATAATGTTGACGCACCATTGACGATTCGTGAATTGCAAGAAGAACTCGATTTATCTTCACCTAGTTTGGTAGTACATCATATAAAGCAACTTGAAAAGAAAAAATTTCTAAAACGAAACCCTAGTAATCCTAAAGACTATCAAATATTAAATGATCCTGACAATTTAGTTGGTTACGTCAATATGTATGGATTAGCAAGATGTGGAAAGGATGGTACGCTACTTTCAGGAGACCCGATAGACAAGATGCCTTTATCTCCTAAAATGATTCATTTTAACATAGCAGATGCCTTCATTGTAAAAGCTATTGGCAGTTCTATGCAACCAAAAATCCATGAAGGTGATTTAGTAATCGCAAAAGCACAAAATACAGCTGATGATGCAGATATAGTGGTTTGTACCTTAGATGGTAAGGCGATGATAAAGAAATTTTTTGTCAAAGAAAAAATACTGGTTTCGCTCAATTCTGACGTGTCTCCTATTACTGTTGCACCTGATGCGATATTTAAGATAGAAGGTGTTGTTAAGAGTATTATTTGTAGTCATTCATAAGCATTTCTCCTACTCAAACGCTTACATCAACTGCTCTGCACAGACCTGACTTCGTGCCACTTCGATTTCCAACTCACTCACCTGATGTAATAACTGTTCTACCTTTTGGATGATGGCTTGTTGTTCGGAAAGGGGCGAAAAAGGGATTGGCATAAAACAGGCTTTTTTCATACCAAATACAGTTCATGCTCTTCTTAATCCTAGAGTTTTAACCAATTCCAACCATGGTGTTGCTTCATAAATTTTTACCCAGATCACTGGCCAGAAAAGCAGTAGGATGGGCATCAAAATTTGGAAAGGCAAATTGTCTTTGAAAGTCGCTAATTCTTCGTATTTTCATCATAGATATTATTGGAAACACCCCATTTTTTACTCAATTTGATTATTTTCAGGGTATTTCGCTCTGTAAAACACACGAAAATTAACTGCTATTCAGATAATTAGAGTACTGCTAAATATCCCTAATTAGAGAAAGTAATCCATAAATATAAAAAACTATAGTAATGAAACAGCCTCCCCAGATTCCTCAAAATCCATTAGAAAAAATTGCCCTCTGCTGCTCTGGCGGTGGTTACCGAGCTTCCGCTTTTCACTTGGGAACACTCTCCTATCTAGATTATCTATATTTTGAAGGAACACCTTTACTTCATAAGGTCAAAACAATATCAACCGTATCGGGAGGAACTATAACAGGTATGGTATATGCACAACAGCTTAGTGAAGGTAAATCATTTTTAGAAATCTATACATTTCTATATAGTGTTTTAGCTAATCAAGACTTAATAGAAGAAGCATTAGAGAAAATAGATAATAATAACTGGAAAAACCCTAATAAACGTAAAAACCTTATCAATGCTTTTGCAGAATTATATGATAAATATTATACACAAGGGGCAACTTTTAAAACTCTACAAAATTTGCCACAATCTCATCTAGAAGAAGTCATTTTTAATTCTACGGAGTTTAACAACGCATTAAATTTTAGGTTTCAAAATAAGCGAACTTCAGGTAATTATTACAATAAAGTTTCTAAAGACTTATTAAAAGAGATTAAGTTGAGTGATATTATAGCAGCTTCTTCATGTTTCCCAGGAGGCTTTGAACCAATCGAATTTCCAAATGATTTTTTATATGATCGTGCTTTACATCTTAAAAAACTAGCAGGTGTTGATAAAAACTCTTCTCCAAAATCACAATCTGTAGGATTGATGGATGGAGGTATTTTTGATAATCAAGGGATTGATAGTATATTGAAATCCGAAGATAGTCACATCGTTCAGAAAAAAACAGCTAGCTACTACGATCTTGTTTTAATATCAGATGTTTCATCACCCTATTTTAAAAAATTTCAATTTTATGAAGGAAAAAACTCAGAAAATCAAGCATGGTCTTTTAATACTTTTCAAAGCAGAATAAAGTTTTTTAAAAACTTTACTTATGTTATCTTAATTCTCTTACTCATAGTTGGTTGTCTGGTCTTTGGGGTATACTTTGAAGATAGTTCCTTTTGGAAAGGTGTCGGAGTAACTACGATAGGATTTTCATTTTTTTTATTGGTATTATTTTTTTTAGCGCATATTAAGGTGCTTAGATTGATAGATTCTTTACGTTTTTTTTTAAATGGACAGGTAGAAGAGTTTTTTCAAACAAAATTTCAAAATTGGAAAATCAAGAACTATTCTCTTGCAAAGTTACTCCCCTTGTCTTTGGATAGACTCAATTCTTTAAAAATCTTAGTTGTTGAAGTTTTTCTCAAACAAATTAGAAGATTACAATACGAGAAAATTTATGAGAATGATAATTATACCTATAGAAGAATATCCGTACTCATTAAACAGCTAACTAAGAATGATTTTGAACTTCGCCGAAAGAGAGAACAAAGAAGTAATAAAAAGAAGTATTATTTTGAATTAGATGAATGTCCAGCAGAACTAAAAGGAACTTACGAAGACATTGTTGGTAGAACTGAAAATGACCTAGGTTCTATAGTGGATAAAGCTGCTGTATTTGGTACAACACTTTGGTTTACACCCAAAGATCAGGTCAACAATATATTAGATAAACTGATAATCACTGGACAAGCATCCACTTGTTTTAGTATATTAACATACCTAATTGAACTCATTCATACACCTAATAACGGTTTTCAAAAATTACCTAAAAATAAGCGTGAGGTTTTGATTCATTTAAAAGAAAAATGTCTCGCTGATTGGAATCAATTCAAAAAGCACCCTGATTTTCTAACCAAACAGTTTAGTCAAATAGATTTAAATAAATCTGCTTAAAGCACAATCAAATAATTATCTCGATTTTTAAACAAATAAATCTGTGGTATTATCCAAAGCAGCCCAGTTATCTCCATATTGCCCAAGTACATCTGCTTGTCTTACAGCGTCTCCAAAATTAATACCTGTTTGATTTTCAATCCAGATAATAGGTCTTTTAACAGATTGAATATCCAACGTTCTGGCTGCTTCAAAATCAATGGTTTCTACCCACTCTGATTGATCTAATACATAAGCTGCTGATTTCAATACACCATCATCATTAACAAAAACAGCAATTTTAAAAAACAGCTTGGGAATCATGACTCCTCTATGTACAGTATCCGTTTCTGAAAAAATAGGTCCAGAAAATATTGTAACTCTTTTTTTATGTTCAATAGCTCCTTTTTCTAAAAGATACTTTTCTAAACCCTGCCAATGATAAGAGCGTTGATTGAAACTCTTGTACTGTGGTGTGCAATTTGTCCAATGATACGTATCATCATTTGCTAAACGTGCAAGGTTTGTATCGCCCCACGTAGGCTCTGTACGACGGACTAAATGTCCTCTATCGAAATAGTTTTTATTGTAGCGGGCAGGTTCATTACCATAGAACCAATTTCCAATTTGTAAGCGTTCAGGTAATCGGTCATCATATACCCATTTATCATTACCAAATTCTTTTCTGTTGCGTTGGTTGTGGTGTTCACCATCTATATTAACAGCCGTGACAAACGCCATGCGACGTTTCTGACTCATCCACAAAGAAAAATTATAATAAGGAAATTCCATTGCTCCTGTATCACTATTGTAAGAAGCTGAGCCCCATTTTTCAATGGCAGTTGTCAAGTCAGGTACAGGTATTTCAACTGCTAAAAAATCAGACTTGTATCCATTTCGCTTCTCATAGTCGTTAGTAGGACGTCTATTTTCGTTGAGATCAATGTCTTGATCGTAAGAATAAGATACATTTGCTATAAGATTAGTATCAAACTCCAACGGACCTAACTCAGAAAGCCATGCAGATATTAAAGGATTATTTACAGCAATAGGACTTTCCTTTATAGTTTTCACGAAAACACTCACCCGTGTTCCTTCATTGGCAAACCACTTTACTAGATGTTCAGATATACGTAACTCCTTGATTTGTGCTCTCGTATGAAACTCTCCATTAGTTAGCGCAATCAGGTTTTTATCATCTTGTTTTGTTTCGGGAATCCCTTTTCGATGTATAGCAACTACTTGCCATTCGTCAGAAAAACAAGGTGCTCCAGAGCTACCAGGAGCAGTATCTGAGGCATACCATAATACTTTATCATCCTTTTTTAGTAAACGGTTCTCTCGTACAGAGATTTGTTTATAATCACCATCAGGATGTTGAATTAGTGTGATAAACTGTCCTTCTTTGATCTTTCCAACATTAGGATTAAGACGTAAAAAACCAAACTGCTCTAATGTTTCGTTATTGCTATTTACTGGCTCAACTGCGACAACACAAATATCTAAGTCTTTATCTGACCAGTAGGCTTCTTGAGGACGAATCCTAAAAGTCTTTCCTGCTAAAGGAACGCTATTAATATCCAGTTCATAATCGAAGGTAATTAAAGCCTTAGAAGCAATAGCCTCATTTGGAAGATTATGATGATTTGTTACCAACAGTCTATCAGAGATCAGAAAACCTGTTCCTTCAATACTTCTCCTGTCATGTCGTGCGAATAACTTGCCAACCGCTCTAGAGGCAATTGTACCTTTTTGTAAATAATTAATATCTACTATATCCCAAGTACTAATCTGCCTTTCGTTGAAAATATGGTCTAAAGTATCTTCAGCTGTAGTACCTATAACTACTTCACGCTCAGAAGCTGTGGGTGAAGGTAACACTTCCTCCTCTATTGTTGAAGATTTAGAAG
This sequence comes from Tenacibaculum sp., assembly GCA_020629275.1. GTDB lineage: Bacteria > Bacteroidota > Bacteroidia > Flavobacteriales > Flavobacteriaceae > Polaribacter. The sequence goes on from JAHDDQ010000131.1 coordinate 8,677, forward strand.
GTGGAATGAAAAACTCCCAAGTTTTCTTTTTTTTGAGTTGGTTGAGTTCTTCTTTTAAGTTTTCGCTTTGGTTAGAATATTTTTGATAAATCATGTTGTAGTTCTAGTTAAAAAATTGATAAGTAGTTAACCTAGGAATACCCTGTTTTGAAATCATTCATTAACAGTTTTTTCTATCTAAATTACAAAAATTATATCAACTTTACTATTCCCTTTTTAATAATTTAATGCTCTTTCTATTCATTTTCAATTAATTCTTCGACCATTTCAATATGTGTGATTTCTTATATATGATTTCTCATGTCTTAAGTTTTACTTTTCGACCTCAACTTCATTGAATATTTAAACCTGAGAGGTTCTTATTGTTCCCAGATTATTAACCATTGACGGACAGTTTATATACTGACTTCAGAATAAGAGGATGATTCAATTACCATTTCATATGAAATAATTCCTCCGTTTATCTAATGTTCATCTAATTAAACTTTCGATCTAATAAAAATAACCCCTTAAGCACTTTGGCTTAAGAGGTTCTTAAATAATAGAATGAAATATCTTTACCTTATTTAATTAGGAAATTTAAAGATGTTTGTATCCACAGGTTTATTTTTCTAATTCTATTATAAATCGGTTTTTAGAAAAGCTATTTTTTACAGAGCAAATATATTTTATTTAAATACATATTGCTTGATCTATTAGGACTAAAAATAACCTTTTAGGGTAAAAAAAAACCATAACAATTTGCTTCTGTGTTTTAAAAGTATCTCCCTATGTAATCATAGAGAGATACAAAGAATAAAACAGTTAAAATTAGTTGTTTCTCTTAATGAGCATTGGTGCACAAATAGAGGGAGTACAACTCGCTCTAAGTAGATAATCTTCAACTTCTCCACATCCCCCAGCACCATAAGGAGTCATATTATCTTGGTCGCTTAGTCTTGCTCTAAATCCAAAAAACTTAGTTGTCGATACATTTTGAGGTATTTGTAACGATATATAATCTTGTCCAAAATTCGCCAAACCATTATCTGATAAATCTGCTACAAACTCATTACTATCATCAAAATCACCATCAGCATTCCAATCAATCCAAATTTCAAGATGAGCTATTACGCCTAGGTTATTAATGACATTTATAGGTAGATTTAATACTCCACCTGGTATTATATTGATATTTGGATTGAATATAAATCCATCCTCATCGTTACCATCTCCCATTGCATCAGTAGAACCCTGCCCACCTATTTCTCCATCTATATTTATTCCTAAACTCAATCCATTTATGATACAATGGCTTGGAGCAAATTCCATAGAATCAGTGTTGTAATCAGGGGTATCTTCGTTTGAATCATCATCTGGTAAATCTCCAAAATCCGTTGTTCCTCCTTCAATTAAACAAGATTTTTGGGAGGTTCTAAATATATAAGAGCAAGAGTCATCATTGGAGTCTGTAAATACTAGGTTAATCATTGTTCCATTTGCTGGAAGATTATCAATAGTTCCTCCTGTACCATAATTAAAAGGTCCCCAAATATTATTTCCATCTGTTACAGTAAATTGTGAGCTATTAGGACTATTCTGTATTAGAGCATCAATAACTAAGTCAAATGTATCATCACTCGTATCACTACTAGTACCGTTATCATTACAAATAAAGCTTTCTATTTGAGGTGTTAGACTACATATTCCAGTACTCTGACAAACCTGATCCAAACAAGCTTCTGTTCCATCAGCGTTTGTCAAATCATCGTAATTAACCCCTGTTGATTCGGTGGTGGCATCAGGCGCATTATTTTCTGATATGG